>JAGYMF010000035.1 GCA_018400695.1 Bacteroidales bacterium
ATACTTTAATCTTCGTATTCCATCGTTATTTTTGTCCCATAACTTTTATCCTCCAGCTTAAACGCTTCCGTAATGACACTTTTCCTGCCTCCACGCTTAATAAAATCAAGGCATGCATGAATCTTCGGTGCCATATCTCCCTCTCCAAACATCCCCTGCTCCAGGTACTTCACTGTATCATTGTAATTGAGGAACTCTTTCTTCTCCTCCTGTGGAGTACCATAGTTGATATAGACATAAGAAACATCCGTGAGGATATAAAACTCATCGGCATTGATCTGTGATGCCAGCAGGGAGGATGCACTGTCCTTATCGATCACTGCCTCAGAGGGTCTGACCCGCTGTTCTTCATCGATATATACAGGGATGCCTCCTCCTCCTGCAGCAATAACAATGGTTCCCTGCCTTACCAGCGTTTCAACCACCCGTTCATTCATGATCCCGACAGGTTTCGGAGAAGGCACTACCCTTCTCCATCCGTCCGCTCTCTTTTTATCCTCCTTAAAAATCCAGCCCTTTTCGCCGGCAATTTTATCAGCTTCTTCCCCGGAATAGATCTTACCGACCCGTTTAGTAGGTTCCTGGAATGCGGGATCGTCATTTTCAACCAGTACCTGGGTTACCAGTGTAACAATCTCCTTATCGATGTTATGCTTCTTCAGCACATTGCGAAGCATCCGTTCAATCATGTATCCAATCCCTCCCTGTGAATCGGCAACACAAATGTCGAGAGGCATCTGGGGGATTTTGTAGATCATTTCACCGGCATCATTCCGCATGAGTATATTGCCCACCTGGGGACCGTTACCATGGGTGATAACCAGTTCATAACCCTCCCTGATCAGATGGACAAGGTTTTCCAGGGTATCAGTGGTATTCTGTTCCTGCTCATCGATCGTCCCTGCCTGATCGCCACGCAGAAGGGCATTGCCACCAAGGGCTATCACTGCAACTTTTTTCATAATCATCATTTAAACAAATACAGCAAATAAATTGAAAATACAAATCTATATCTTTTATCGGGTCAGAATGTTTTAAGATCATGATCTACAACACAAACAGGAATGTTATGCAATAGCTTCTGCATAGAAGAATGCACAGTATTTTGAATCGCTTCCGGCAAATCATGAAAATAAAACCGTTCCCGTGGCCAAAGACTTTGCTAAGTTCAGTCAGGTTTGCTATTTTTACTCATATTAATAATCCATGCAAAAAACAATCAGAACTATTTTTCTACTGTCAGCTTTCCTGCTGATTAGCTCCTCCTGTAAACGGACTGAAAGGAAGGCGGAAACAATTGCAGCTGACTATATCGAATACAATGTCATCTACCTTGAAAACATGGCAGGTGATATTCCCACTGCGATGCTGCCGGATGTGATGAAGACGTATTACAGCAAGCGTCATGTCATGACGAGCATCAAGGGTTTTTTCGGCCAGTTTTCATTGGTACAGGTAGCTGATCTCCGGCACGATAAGGTAACAACCATGCTGAATTTCTTCGGAAACAAGGTGTGTTATACAGGTGAAAAAGGGGAGATCCCTGCAGGCATTGTCAGCCTCGAAGATCCGCAGATACGGATGACCAATGACACCATCGCTGTATGCGGCATGGTTGCCAAAAGAGCGGAGATCATTAACGGGGAGCAGATGTATGACATCTATTATATCGAAGAGATCGGGATAAAATCTCCAAATATCACCACACCCTATCATTTCATTGATTATGTGCTATCTGACTTCAGGGTGCAGCTCAGTGTGCTAAAAATGCAACTGATTATGTCCCACCACGAAAAAATCACTGTTCAATCGTCCGTCTTTGACATTCCGGAAGATTATCAGCCGGTATCCAGGGAAACCATGGAATCGATTATTAACAGCCTGTTCACAAAAGGATAACCTTCCTGCCTTTCTATGTATTACCTTAGTAAATTAAATAATTTGTTTTCTTTGTGCAGAACGTTAACCAGATGAGCAGGAAAAAGAAAAAAATGAAATCCAAGGGTGGGGGCAGTCCCTTCCTGGCATTCCTCAAGGATGAACGGTTCAGATATGCCACCGGGATCGTACTGATCCTGATCGCATTTTATATGCTATTCTCCTTTATCTCCTATTTTTTTCACTGGCAGACAGATCAGGATTTTCGCTGGGCAGCAGTTTTTTCAGGTCCTGAGATCACCGTTCAAAACCAGGGAGGAAAGCTGGGTGCATGGATATCTGATCTCTTCATCAACCAATGGTTTGGATTCCCGAGCCTGCTTTTTCCGCTGATCCTGATCGCATGGGCGATACGTTCCGTACAGATCACACTGTTCAAGGTCTGGCCCCTGACAAGGAACCTGCTGATCCTGATCATTCTATTATCTGTAACGCTGGGGCTGATTTTTGGCAGTGCTTCGGGATTTCTTGGCAGTGGTCCGGGCGGTGCGCACGGCTACCATCTCAGCAAATGGCTTATTGCTTCACTGGGAATCGTCGGGACCAGTTTTCTGCTGTTAATCCTGTTCTCCCTGTTCATCCTTTTCACTACACCTGTACTGCAAAAGATCAAGGAGAAGAGAGAACGAAACATAAAACAGCAGACACAAACGGAAAACGCACCGGATGACTTAAAAGAAGAGCCTTCAGACCCAATAACAAAAGGGATGAAGGAAGAGGTGAACAGGGATGATGAACGTCCGGAAGAAGAGTTCTTTGTCCACAGCAACATAAAAAATGAGCCGGCTGCTGATTCAGGTGATTCTGAGAAGGCATCGTCGGATGATGTCGAGATCATTGTTGAGCAGGAGAAACAGGAAGATAATATCAAAGGGGAAGGCGCTGCCGGGGAGCTGCAGGACTATGACCCGACGCTGGAACTGCCCCATTACAAACTGCCTCCTATCAGTCTGCTGACTGATTATGATTCGGGAGATACGACCGTTACCAATGAAGAGCTGATCTCCAACAAAAACAGGATCGTAGAGACCCTGGCCTCCTATAAGATCAAGATCGATAAGATCAAGGCTACCATCGGACCAACGGTCACACTTTATGAGATCGTCCCTGCTCCCGGTATCCGCATATCCAAGATTAAAAACCTGGAAGATGACATTGCCCTGAGCCTTGCAGCACTAGGCATCAGGATTATTGCTCCCATCCCCGGCAAAGGAACCATCGGTATTGAAGTACCCAACCAGACCCCACGGATCGTCTCCATGAAAAGCATTCTCAGCTCGAGGAAGTTCCAAGAATCCGATTTTGAGCTTTCCATCGCCCTGGGAAAGACCATTTCCAATGAGACCTTTACTTTTGACCTCACCAGGATGCCGCATCTACTGGTAGCCGGGGCTACAGGCCAGGGAAAATCCGTCGGACTGAACGCGATTATCGCCTCCCTGCTGTACAAGAAGCATCCTGCACAGCTGAAGTTCGTGATGATTGATCCCAAAAAGGTTGAACTCTCGCTCTTCACGAAGATCGAGAACCATTTCCTGGCAAAGCTTGAAGATACGGATGATGCTATTATCACTGACACACAAAAGGTGATCAGTACGCTGAATGCGCTGTGTGCCGAAATGGATGAGCGATATGACCTGTTGCAAATGGCCCATGTAAGAAACATCAAAGAGTACAATAAAAAATTCATCTCACGGAAACTGAATCCTGAGAAAGGACACCGGTACATGCCCTTTATCGTGGTTGTGATCGATGAGTTTGCAGACCTGATCATGACCGCCGGAAGATCAATCGAAACGCCCATTTCCAGGCTCGCACAGCTGGCCAGGGCCATCGGCATCCACCTTGTCATCGCCACCCAGCGACCTACCACAAATATCATTACCGGTGTGATCAAGGCCAATTTTCCGGCGAGAATTGCCTTTCGCGTTGCCTCTGGAATTGATTCCCGGACCATCCTGGACGGACCCGGGGCTGATCAGCTTATTGGAAGAGGTGATATGCTCTTCCTGAGCGGAAATGAGCCTATACGGATACAATGTGCCTTCATTGACACCCCTGAAATCGATTCAATCACTGATTTTATCAGTGTTCAAAAAGGGTATGCAGGTGCCTTTGAGCTGAAAAGTGTAGATGAAGATACCGGTGAAGCAAGCACCATCGACCTCAGAAAACGGGATGACCTTTTTGAAGAGGCTGCCCGACTCGTTGTCCTGCACCAGCAGGGATCCACATCACTGATTCAAAGAAAACTGGCCCTGGGTTACAACCGGGCGGGACGTATCGTTGACCAACTGGAGGCTGCCGGTATCCTGGGTCCGTCTGAAGGCAGCAAGGCGCGACAGGTCCTTGCCAAGGATGAATTTAGTTTGGAACAGATTTTGAATGATCTGTAATAAATGAACGAAATGAAAAAATTAATTTTATGGATCTTCCTGTTACCGGCCGCAACAGTTTATTCCCAAAAAGACCAGGCAGCTGTACCCTATCTTGAAAAATTCTCAAAGGATCTGGATTCCGGGCATGCGGTAAAGATCAATTTTGACTATATCCGCGAAGACCTGCAAGATGAATCAACTTTCAACGGCGTTGGCACACTAGTACTTATGGGTGAAAAATATAAGATAGACCTTGGTGATGCTGTGATATGGTTTGACGGAAAAACCCAATACTCCCTGCAAACTGAGATTGAAGAGGTATACATCAGCGTGCCGGATCCGGACGACAAAGAGTTTATGTTCGCTGATCCCATCAGGCTGATGAGGAACTACGATGAAAAATTCAAATACCGCATGATCGGTGAAACAACCTTTAAAGGCATCCAAGCCAAAGAGATTCAGCTGTTTCCTGAAGAGCTGGGGGGGCCGTATGCCCTTGTTAAACTCTTTTTTTCAATTGAAGAGTCGGACCTGAAGGCCATTCTTATCAGGCATAAAAAGGGCATCCTGTACACAATGATCATTTCAAAGATGGCACAGCAGGCAGATCCCGGAGATGATTTTTTTCGCTTCGACAGTTCAATGTATCCCAATGTGGATGTCATTGAGTTGATGAACTAGAAGATTCTATTCCGGATAGGCTATCCTGGCGTGATAGATATTGATCAACTTCTGTTTAAATATCTTTTTTATCGCAGAGATATCACTAAACGTAATATCCGCCTCAGAATACTGATCTTCACGTGTCTGGTGCTCCACGATATTGTCTACCAACTGATTCAGTGATGCCTCATTGATATCTTTCATGCTACGTGAGGCTGCTTCCACCGAGTCGGCAATCATCACCACAGCCATCTCCTTCATATGTGGCTTGGGGCCGGGATATCTGAATGCGCTAATATCCACCTCTTCGTCAGGATTATTGCTCAGATAAGACCTGTAAAAATACTGAACGGTGGATGTCCCGTGGTGGGTCAGGATAAAATCAATAATCTGAGCAGGCAGATTGTATTTCTTCGCCAGTTCCACTCCATCAAAAACATGGTCAATAATAATCTTGGCACTGGTTTTGAAATCTACCTTGTCATGTGGATTCTCACCATCCATTTGATTCTCAATAAAGAAATAGGGATTGTTCATTTTCCCAATATCATGGTACAGCGCACCTGTCCGCACAATCAATGGATTCCCCCCTACTTTCAATACCGCCTCCTCGGCAAGACTGGCTACCTGAAGTGAATGCTGAAAGGTGCCTGGAGCCTTTTCCGCAAGCATACGCAACAGCGGCTGATTGGTATCGGAAAGTTCAAATAAAGTGGCATCGGACAGAAATCCAAACAAACGTTCAAATATATATATCAAAGGATAAACTGTCAGAATCAGTAAACCATTCCCACCGAACCACAACAACACCATCCAGTTAACACCATCCAGTGTTCCTTCCTGCAACAATGAGAGGATCACATAGATCAGTATATAGGTGAGGCTGACAAACATGGCAATGAAGAAAAGAATTCCTCTTTTGTAATAGGACCGCATGGAAAAGACAGCAACGACACCTGCCAGAAAGTTCATGAGCAAAAATTGATAGCTGTTAGGAATCCAGAATCCAGCAAGCAACAATATCAGGAAATGTACAAAAAGGGCAAACCTTACATTAAAGAAAGTTTTCAGAAAAATCGGTGTAATGGCAAATGGGATCACATAATAGCTTATGGCTTCATTGTTTACCGTTACCTTTGTCAACCCAACCATAATAACGATCAAAGACAAAATAAACAGCGTTTGGGCCGGGCTTCCCATCATATCCCTACGGAAGTTAATTACATACCATAAGAGGGAGAGCACGAGCACGGAGATCAGGATAAATTGTCCGAGGTAGATAACAGAGTAATTCCTGATCACATTGGCATTTGATTCATATTCCTTGCGAAGTGATTCGACAAGCTGGAATTTCGAGGGAGAAACCAGCTCCCCATTGGAAGTAAATAATCTGTCGGCTGAACCATGCCCTGTGTGGTACTGATGGTATTCAGTTCTGTTTCCAACACATTTTGGGTCATCTAACTTCATCATGAAAATATTGGGTCGTATATACTTTGCGATGGTGATCCTGGAAGGGATGTGTTCTTCTGATCGTGAAGTGCTCCCTGAGCCCATTCATCACATGTTCGTAGGCTTGTTTTTATCAATAAAAGTTCGGAGGTTTTGTTTCATCTGCCAGGTGTCTGCGTCGGATGATAAGGCTGGTCTCCCCCGGGATCCATTTTCTATCGTCGGGCATCTCAATAATACCGACATCATTACCGCCTGATCAGTCCGGGCAGTGTGTCGATGACACGCCGCTCAAACGGCTTTAGGGCGAAATATCCCTTAATCCCGATTCAACGGAACGCAATTCGGTCAGCACTTCAAAATAACTTTCCCTTACACCGAAGTATCCAGCGTAAAATATTGGCGTATTGTTTCGTGTTATGCTATCCTCAACCAGCCCGGCTGCGCATCCATTCTTGTAAATAGGAAAATCAAAGGGTGCGATCAGGTTCTCATGCTTCCGAGGGTCTGTTCTTTACATATTCGTACTGGAAACTTCCTTCCACTTGGGTACATCCAGAAAATAAGCAGAATACTGATCAGATACAGCAGATAGATCTGAACAAGTTTCCATACTTTCTTAAATCACCTTGGCTTCGCCACAGTTTCTTTATTCCCTAAACGGTTATAAGTAACAGACACTGGTTGCAACAAAGATACATCTTATATAACAATTTCAATAATAGTGGGTTTTGTTTTAAATAAATTGCATAAAACAATGCAAATGGAAAAACCGAAATCAACCTCTAGATTGTGTCATTACAGGGTTCATTCCTGTCGAAAGAGCCGCGGGAGCGCGCTGAGATGGTTACACAGGTACTTTTTGGTGAATTTGTTAATATCACCGGATGATGAAGGCAAATGGCTTTATATACGCTGCCTGGATGACCAGTATGAAGGGTGGATTGACGATTGTATTGACTTCCCACCGGTAACATCCATGAAAAACAGTATATCGTTGTAAAGGGAAAATACCAGGGTCACCAATGCAACGACAGGAAGTAAAGTTGCCATTCCCATTAGCGCCTCGATACCAGAGACAAATAATGGAAGATTCACACTTGCAGACAGCTTCCAGGTAAAACAAATGGATACACTTTGTGAACCGGGTGTGGGAAGCTGACCGAAGTCTTTAAGGCTTGTTTCCATCCCTTATTTGTGGGGAGGAAGAGGTGCCGGGTTTGGTTTTGACTGTTCCGGGCTTACAGTTCCTTTGCCGCATTGCCGGAAGCGAAATCCCCAGGGATGCCGGTGAACAGTCAGCCATCGGTGAGGACATTAAGCTTCATTAATGAAGCGCGTCCGGGGCGCATTTTTCGGTGATAATGCTGAAGGGATGATTCACCACGTGGGCATGATCACCGGAGAGACCCAGATCATCCATGCCTCAGGTATGGTAAGAATAGACAAATTTGACCAGCAAAGGATCTATATTGAAAAACTGAACCGGTACACCCACAAACTCAGGGTCCTAAAAAGAGTGCTCTAAACTCTCAACTCCCGAAACTCTCAACTCCCTAAACTCAACTCCCGAAACTCTCAACTCCCTAAACTCTCAACCCACTAAACTCTCAACTTTCAAAAAATCATTCCCGCACCGACCGTGTTGTTTGTTGCTTCATCGATAATGCTGATACTGCCCGTTATCCTGTTATCCAGGTAACTGTCGAAAAGATCGGTTTCGTTGTTTTGACACTGATACGAGCGATCTCGTTCCAGTTCCCACATTGTTTTCCGCATCCATCTCCTCCGAGGGTATTGATATTCACCTTGTATTTGACACCCACGGATCACACAGCGCAATTCAGCGGTAGTATGGCGGATGGTATATTTACCGTTCAACACCATCGGTTTCTCACTTAGCCAGCATACCATCAGATCAATATCCTGCCCAATACGGGGAATATTTGCAGCATCAACGATCATATCACCACGTGAAATATCAATATCATCTGTCAGAGAAAGCGCAACAGATTGCGGCGGAAATGCCTTTTCAATTTCACCATTCATTACATCGACCGACTTCACCCTGGTGGTTTGCCTGCCGGGAAGGACAGTAACCTCATCTCCCGGCATAAAAACACCACCTGCCACCCTGCCTGCATAACCGCGGTAATCGTGATATTCCTGGCGCTGTGGACGGATGACATACTGCACCGGGAAACGTTTGTTCTTCAGGTCAGCATCGCTGGTAATATCAATGGTCTCCAGCAACTCCAGGAGCGCTGCTCCGGTATACCATTCCATATTGGCACTCTTGTCAACCACATTGTCACCCTTGAGTGCACTGATGGGAATAAAACGCACATCCTTAATTTTCAGCATGTTGTGAATTGGTTCGAACTGCTTGAGGATATTATCATAGACCTCCTGACTGTAGTCGACCAGGTCCATCTTATTGATACATATCGCCACATGAGGAATTCCCAGCAGGGAAGCAATATAGGCATGCCGCTTGGTCTGTTCCAGGACGCCCTGCCGTGCATCGATAAGAATCAATGCCAGGTTAGCGGTCGATGCTCCTGTAACCATGTTCCGGGTATACTGTACATGTCCGGGGGTGTCGGCGATAATGAATTTTCTTTTTGGCGTGGCAAAATAGCGGTAGGCCACATCAATCGTGATGCCCTGCTCACGTTCTGCACGCAATCCATCAGTAAGAAGTGCCAGGTTTACCTGCTCTTCCCCCCTGTTCATACTGGCAGTCTCCAGTGCCTCCATCTGGTCTTCAAAGATCGCCTTCGAATCGTAAAGAAGGCGTCCTATCAGCGTACTCTTTCCATCATCAACGCTTCCTGCAGTGGTAAAACGCAGTAGTTTCATGTCCAGGTAACCTGGTGCCGGATTGTTATCTGTGCTCATCAATCATTTTTTTAATAGGTAACTATTCAGAAACGGGGATGAATTCAAGCTAGAAATAGCCCTCTTTTTTGCGATCCTCCATGGCCGCTTCCGAGCGCTTATCATCATATCGTCCCCCTCTTTCGGTTGACCGTGCAGCAGCAACCTCCTGAATGATATCCTCCAGGGTATTCGCCGTTGATAGGGTGAGTCCCGTACAGGTAATATCCCCGATCGTGCGGCAGCGCACATCTTTCATTTCCGCCACCTCATTGTCTTTCATCTCCATGAAATCGGCTTTAGCCAGCAATACACCATCGCGGTTAAAGACCTCCCTTTTATGGGTAAAATAGAGGTTTGGGATCGGAATTTTTTCCAGGTAGATATATTGCCACACATCCATCTCCGTCCAATTGCTCAGCGGAAACACCCTGAAATGCTCTCCCATCCGTTTCCTGCCGTTAAAGATGTTCCATAGTTCAGGACGTTGGTTCTTAGGATCCCACTGTCCAAACTCATCCCTGTGAGAAAAGAAGCGCTCCTTGGCACGGGCCTTCTCTTCGTCACGCCGTCCGCCACCCAGTGCCACATCCAGTTTCAGCTCTTCAATGGCATCCAGCAACGTAACTGTCTGTAAAACATTGCGGCTGGCATTGATCCCAAACTCCTCCACAGCCCTTCCGGAGTCAATAGAGTCCTGCACCAGCTTAACGATACATCTTCCTCCAGTATCTTCCATCAGCTGATCCCTGAAATCGAGCGTCTCCTGAAAGTTATGACCGGTATCAATATGCAGGCAAGGGAACGGCACCAACTGCGGCCAGAACGCTTTTCTGGCCAGGTAATACATGACGATTGAATCCTTTCCGCCGGAAAAAAGCAGGGCTGGTTTTTCAAACTGCGCTGCCACCTCCCGGATCACATAGATCGCCTCCGCTTCAAGTTCCCTCAAATGGGTAATAGAATACTCGCTCATAGTTGGAAATTAAGGTTCCTGTATAAGGGTGCAAAGATATAAAAACTTTGGCATAGTTAATAAATGATCATTACCTGAAGCCCCGTTGCTGAAGCTCCCTGTGGCACAATTGAATGCAGCCTACCTGATCACAATGTTCTCTGACCGGATGTTTTCTCCGTTAGAAACCGTAAGCACATAGTTGCCGGGAGCATGCTCTGAGATGTTCATTTTCACCATCTGACCAGACGTAATCAAGTCATATTTTTCGGTCCGAACCTGCTGACCCGACATGGTAAAGAGTCTCAGTGATACGTATCCGGGTGTACCACCCTTAACAGCTACCGTAATAAATTCATCGGCCGGATTGGGGTAAATGCTAATTTTGAATTTACCGGTAAAATATTTCTGAAACACATCATTACCCCCGCCTTCCTCTTCATACATTGCATCAGACACCTCTTTTCCTCCAGCTGTCCAGATACCTCTTCCATGCGTCGCAAGTACAATAAGGGTATCCTGGTAAAACATCTGAAAAACAGAAACATTCGGAAAATCACTTTCAAGTAAATGCCACGAAGCACCGTTATCAACAGATTCCACGATACCAATTTCAGTGCCTGCCCAGATTACATTGGGATCGTGTGGCATGACAAGCAGGGAGAGTACGGGAACATCCGGAAAACCGTTACTGCTTATACTATCGGTTCCGAAACCCGAAATATCTTCCCACGAATCACCCTTATCCTCTGTTCTGAGAATCTTGGGCTTCCCTTTATAGCCAAATAAGAGGTATGCAATATCCGGGTCAACCGGATGTGTCTCGATCGCACTGATGAAGCCCATCTCAGCTTCTAAGTAATGCTGCGCAGGGCGATAACTTTCTCCATAATCTTCTGAAATGAAGATATTCAGCAATGGAGTTTCAAACATTCCCTGGCCAAACCAGACAGTTGCGGGATCAGCTTCGGAGACCTCCACATCGATATAACCTGAAGCACTCCCGTAATAGTCCAGCCCTTCACCTTCTTCAACGGGAAAATGACTCCATGGCAACCTTGTGCCAAAAGATGTATGTCTGTATATTCCTGTTGCATCAACAGCATAAACAGTATCAGGACTCATCCTTGAATGGGAAAGCTTTGTGATAAACGGTCCTGCTTCACCGAGACCTGAACTAACAGATTCCCATGAAACACCGCCATCGACAGACTTATATATACGGTTGTTATAGATGCTGGCAAGAATCTCATCCTCCCTTGTAGGATGCCAGAGTGTTTCAAAACCGTCACCACCTAACATGGTTGCGTACTTTACAGTTTCTGTAGCAACCCTGTTGAGTGGCGAACGCCAGGTTCCGTTATCCTGCATGCCTCCAATAAATATGTCTTTTCCAGGTTTTTTTGCTACACCATAGAACTGTGTTGTATAAAATCCATTGGTCAGCTGTTCCCAACTGTTTCCATTATCGGAAGATATTGCTACGCCACCATCATTGGCGCTGATAATGGTAAGATCTTCTGTTTCGTTATCCCCCGGTAATATAACGAGGTGGTGGTGATCCACATGCAGATTCGTATTCCGGGCGTTACTTGAAACGACCTCTGTTTCTGCAATTTGAAGAAGCAAAGATCCAAATTCAACAGAGATACTGCTTTCAGTAAGCTGTGCCGCATCCCATGTTCCTCCAGCTGCCAGTGTCGGCCAGAAGAAATACATCATTTTATGATAGTGTCCTCCTGCGACTGCGATTTCCGGATCCGGGGCTACAGCATCATAGGGAACAGCATGGATAAAAATATACTCCCGCCCCGGAATCGGATCATCCGGATCACGCTCAATCAAATTGAATGCACCATCACGTTCCTGATCCCGGAAAGAGACCATCAGTTGCCGGTCGTTGGTAACATCCCAAACAATGAAGGGTACATCAATGTAATCAGCATAGGTATAATCCGCTGCAGGGACTCCTGGCCCCTCTCCTTCCGGAACCTCGAACAGGTGAGCCTTTTGACTCAGTCCCGGACCAAACCTAAGCTCGACCGAGACAAAATCATCAATTGTTACCACCGCCTCTTCATCCAGACCGGTAGACATGCCCCCACCCAGAAAAGATCCACCAAAATTGATGAAATCAAGAAATCCTGAAGTACCAGATGTATCGGCTGACTGTACACTCGGATCACTTAAAATGGTCTCCTCATTAAAGGTAAGTGCACCGATATATACCCCTCCTGCGTAGACCTTGTTTTTCATATAGGGATCTGCTGTAATCGTATTGTTATACCACCCCTGGGCTCCGTGAAAATTGAAGAATGACTCATCTTTGCTGTTCCTGATCCAGCTTTCACCAGCATCAGTAGAAACGAAAACAAACATATCTCCGTCCCGCATTTCAGCTGATGCATACACCCAGCTGGTATCGACCGGACTAATGGCCAGGGATATCCTCCTGAAATCTTTCATCCCCTCTCCACTTAGTGACCAGGTCCTTCCGTTATCATAACTCCGGATAACTCCATAGGTGTTTACACCGGCAAAAAGGGTCGCAGAATCACCTGGATTCACAACAAGGTCCTGAACAGGCAATCCGGCCTCAAAGACGGTTTCCCAATCTGTCCCTGCGTTTTCTGACCGGTAAATTCCAGTGTTTGTGGCAACGATAAGTATGTTTTCATCATCCGGATCAACAACAATATCATTGATATAATAAAAATCCGTATGAAGTGTTGACTCAATCCTGCTCCAGGTAGCACCCCGGTCTGCAGTCCGGAAAATTCCATCTCCAGTAATCATTCCGACTCCACCAAATCCTTCACCAGTACCTGCATAGATTATATCATGATTCCCGGGCGCCATACATAGTGCAACAGTTGCCAGGTTGGGCAGCTCCGGGGTCAGATCGATCCATGACTGTCCTGCGTCGACAGTTTTCCAGATGCCACCACCAGCAGTTCCGGCATACCATGTCTTCAGCTCCGGATCATCCGGATCAACAAGTACACAGCGTGTTCTCCCACCTACATTTACCGGACCTCTCAAATACCAGTGCAGCGTATCGGAAAAGCTACTTTTCAGAAAGGACCTTCTTTTCTTCATTCCAGTCAGCTCTTTCTGACGGTATCCGGGAGCATAGCCCGAATTCTCTTCCCCGATAGGCACCGTAATGTACCTGTACGATTCGGCATAATCACCAGCTTTTTTTGGAAGATCACCCACCGGCATCCATGGATTTGAATCCTTAATCACAAGGATAACAACAGAAAGCAGGATAAAGATGACGGCCCCGGTAAACTTCATCCAATTTTTAAATACTTTGCTCATCTTAAAAAAAAAAATTAACGTTCCCAAAGATAGGAACTAAAACGATGTCATTGAAATAACTTTCATAAAAACAGGCCGAAGAGTCAGCTGGAACGCAAAGAAACGACAGGTATCGCCACAACAGTTATCTATCATAAAAAAAAAGAGGGTGCCCCTGTTGAGACACCCTCAATAATTAAGCAGATACTAACTACAGTTTTGTATACGTGTAGCTGCTACCGCTCTTGGTAATCTTGATCACCTTGTAGAACGGAGGATAATCCTCAGAATACAAAAATGTATCATAAAGATCAGCTGCGGTAGTACCGTTGAATGATCCTTCAAGCGTTTCCATGGAATTGTCATCCAATCCAAAAGTGAATACATAGTCGAAAGGAGGATTTCCCCAATCCCAAATTCCCAAATAGTAATCACCATCAGGATCAGAATTCCAGATTGTCATATCAATTTCCGGCTGATCACCTGTCGCTCCGTCAAGGCTCCACACTCCAGTATAATCAGCTGTTTCACTGTAGACTCCGAAATCATTGTCATCATGATTATTCCAATCCATGTTAATCGTAAGTTTACCTTCCACGTTCACATTGACGATGGTCAGATCATGGGCAGGATTCTCAGTGCTCGGATTCAACAGATACTTATCAGCCAGGCTGGTTGCACCAATCTCAAAACTGAAAGTCTCTGAACCTTCTACAAGATTTTCCTGCGGGAAGATTACATCCATCGAGACCTCCGATGTATACGGCTGCAATACAGCAGGCGCATATTCATAATCATGGTCATCGGCCACATTTCCGGTATCCGGAATAACATGGAATGTAACAGATTTATCAAGCTGTTTATCCACCGTGATAACATAGGAGATGGTATCTCCCTCATTCACCGTTTCACCGGAAAAATCTGTTGTGAAAGTAGCCACCGGATAATTATCCGGGCTGATGACCGGCTCCACTTCCTGTGAGGCAGTGTCGCAACCTGCAATCACTATACCTAGCAGAAGAAAGCCGAGTGTTTTAAATAAAATATTTTTCCTCATTGTAATTTCATTTTAATGATTAAAAAAACATACGCTTTATTCTACCAATGTATAAACTGCTGTATAAGTTTGAGCAC
>JAGYMF010000036.1 GCA_018400695.1 Bacteroidales bacterium
TAACTGAGTTCCTATTTTATGATTAAAGTTGCTTTATAATGAATTCTATTTATATTGCCTTTAATAATTCTTGGTCAGGCTGACCATCCATTTTCCTGTTTTTCGGCTCCAAAAAAGGAAATTTATATTTAAGCACCATGGCAGGTAACAATACTAAAGCGCCTGCAAGACAGCTAAATATACTTAATACAACCAGGATTCCAAAGAACCTTATTGGGGTAAAGGAAGAGATGATCAGCACCACAAACCCGATGATCACAGAGAAGGCGTTAAAAATGATGCCACGACCGGTGGTATTAATTGTGGTGATAATCGCCTCTTTTTTCGGTCGGTGCTGCAAGCGCTCTTCCCTGTAACGCCACAGGAAATGGATCGTATAGTCTACACCCACACCGATCATCATGGAAGAAAGCAGGGCAGTGGCCACATCAAGTTTTACGCCTGTAAAACCCATGATTCCGAAGAGTATAATAATCGATATACCCAGTGGAACAGTGCTGATCGCTCCTGCTTTGAGTGACCGGAAGATCAGTGAGAGCAGGGTAAAGACAATCAGCAGTGCAATTCCCAGGCTGAAGAATTGTCCACGCACCACCTGGTTGGCGAGCTGACTCCGCACGAATCCGTATCCCCCGATGGCGGCCACATTTGCATCCCCTGCGGTCATGTTTCTTATTTTCGCGATGATCCTGTTGATATCGCTGTTATTCACACTATTGAGCCTGATGATCATGTGTGAATATTCATAATTGAAATCCACCAGCTGGTCAATCTCTTCCGGATCACCGTTCATATTGTATAATTCAATAAACTGTGCCACAGCATTGCGTGTGGGAGGGATTTTATCATAGTAATCACTGCCCTGGTCATACAGCGACTTACTGATCTCCCTAACAACATCCGGAAAAGACATCACCAGGTCAATTTCCTCTTCTTCCAGCAGGGTCTTCTTGTAATGATCGATTCTGTTCAGCAGTTCAGGGTCAAGCATGTCGCCTTTAAACATGAGTGACAGGTTTTCTGATCCGCCATATTTCGCGTTGATAATCTTTGAAGCCTCTTTTACCGGGTGTTTGGCTGGAAAGAAATTTTCTTCATTGGAGTCTACTTTCAGGAAGATAATCCCAATACCAATAACCGCCGTGATCAGCAGTGCGACCGCCGGAATCCGTCTGTAATGGGTAACAATAAAAAGGGACAGCCTGTTCAGCAGTGTATTTCCTGAATACCGGTTTTTCTTCTGAAGTGTTTTCAGCGGACGGGAAGGTTTCATCAGCGAAAGAATGGCAGGAAGGAGGATCGTACTGTAAAGGAGCGCAGCGAGGATCCCGATTCCTGCAATCACCGCCATCTGTCTGGCAGGTATCAGGGTATGCGCCAGCAGCGCTGCGATCCCTCCGATCGTAGTAAGTCCCGTGACCATAATAGGGCGCCACAATTTACGAGATATCTCCAGCGCGATCTGTTTCATACTTAGCATTCTTTCCCCCGCATTGATCTCCTGGTACTTGGCAACAATATGAATACCGTAATCATTTGCAATGGCAATAAGCATGATGGGCACCAGCAAGGTGATCAGGTAGAATTTCCAACCGATCAGCGGAATCATGGAAAGGGCCAGAACACTTGACATCACCACGACGAGAAAGGGCAGCATAACCCCCCGTTTTTCCCTGAATACAATGAACAGAAAGATGATCATCAGCAATAGTGCCGCAGGAACAAGGATCAGTCCGTCGCGCCGGATATCCTTGTTCATAGCCTGCCGCAGGTAGGGGAGTCCGCCGAAATGAACCTGCTCATTGCCCGGTGTTTCGTCAAGCACCCGGTGGATTGCTGCAAAGACACTGTCCTCCTCAGCTTCATCGGCCAGTGCGACAATAATCGCGGATGAACGAAAATTGTCAGCCACGACAATATTCATCACCAGGTCGTTACCCTTAAGCGACTTCTTTAGCTCAGCTGCCTCTTCATCATTTGCGGGTATCTTCCCGACGGCGGGATCGACGAACATCATGCCATCCTTCCCATAGATATGGCTTGCGCTGAACAGGGAGGTTGTTTTTCGTATGCCCGATGTGCGTTTTAGCTTTCTGTCAATGGTCCTGATACGTACAAGGCTTTCCTCTTTGATGATATCATCCGACGCAAAAATGATCATGATAATATCCTGGTTTCCAAAATGTTTTTCGATTTGGTTGGTGGCTACCATGGATTCCATGGATTCCGGAAAGTAATTTTTCA
Source organism: Bacteroidales bacterium (assembly GCA_018400695.1). Classification (GTDB taxonomy): domain Bacteria; phylum Bacteroidota; class Bacteroidia; order Bacteroidales; genus M55B112. The sequence continues at coordinate 2,245 of JAGYMF010000036.1, forward strand.
GGTCCGGATCGATGGTCAGGTTATGAAGGCTGAATGAAACGGCAATGGTCAACATAAAACTGAAAGCGATGATCAGCCAGCGGTATTTGATAATCCTTTGCATGGGTTAAAAATTTAGTTCAACAACCAGGTATCCTGCGTTCAGCACCGGAGCAACCATGTCATAGAGCGACACCGCTTTCCCTGACATGAACCAGGCGCCCATCTGGACAGCCAGTCCGTCGGTAACATTGAATTTCAGAGATGGCATCAATAACAGCTCTCCGGCAGTGAAGTTGTACATCCCGGGCATTTCCAGGTCGATCAGCTCATGAAACATGGAAACTGTCGCCGACGCATACACCGCGTGGTAAAACTCCTCCTGCTGGTAATTGTAGAGGCGGTTGAACCCTGCAATCTGTTCGCTCATGTAGCTCTCTACCATTGTCATGTCGGGTATTGTTCCCGGAGGAAAGAGCGTTTCAGCAGACGGAAAACCATTGGTCAGCAGTGACACGTCACCACCGGCCGGTTCAAAACCGATGATGTATTTACCATAGTATCCCGCGATGAGCGATATCTCGGGGCCAGACTGCTCGATCTCGAAGACGTAGGAGAGCTCAGAAAAAGGCTTCTCTGCAGGTGCATCGTCACCATACGGCTCCATCCATCCCCCCTCGAACCTGAAGAGGTAGCTGCCTGCCGGAACCGTCAGGTTGACACCAGCATTGTGTATCCTGAAGGGGGTTTGAGCAAGGTCGATCTGCCGGGGTTCGAATGTTGCCGGATCAAAGATTGCTGTATCAGCAGTAATGGCAGGATCGTTCCTGTAGCCGTTAAAATAGGAGATTTGCAGATCCATAATGCTTGTCCTCAGATCATAGCGAAACCCGAAACCGCTTTTATCCAGCCGCGCTAAAGGATCATCTGCATCCCGGATCTCCAGCTCTTCCGGAAAGTCAAAGGGTCCGAACAGCAGCCTGGAGGGTTGATAGAGGGGGAGCCATAAAAACCGGAGTGTCGATGAAGTGCTCACCAGCAGGTCAGTCCGGACGGCCCACACCCCCAACCGCAGGTCGTCCGGGTAGGGCGAGCGAAAGGCCGGATCTGACGGAGAAAAACGGTCAGACGGGTTCATAAAGCTGGATGCCCCCCATGAGAGGATCTGCTTTCCTGTTTTTATGGTTAACGGACCAAGGTAGACCTCGCCATACGCTTCACGCAGCAATATTTCCGAAAACCGTTTATCAAACTCATATCCGCTCCTGAACCGCAGGTCAGCAACCCCCTTCCCATAACTCCCCGCTTTCATCTCAGTCATGAGGTTAAACTGGCTATACAGGCTCTGAACATAGATCCCGCCTGCTTCCTTACTATTTCCCGCATAGAGCACATTTCTTACGGAACCGTACATATTTCCGGGAGCACCTCCTGCTTCTTCAGACTGGTCCAGCGCCTCTTCAAAGAGTCCCTGTCCGAGAGCAGCAATGGCCGTATATAGCAGGAAAACGGAAATCCAAAACAATTTCTTCATCTATAATCGCTTTTTCGCAGGTTCATGTGTTCACTTCGTCCGCTCCTTTTGTCAGACGAAACTGCCGAAAACCAGAACTTCTGAACGCAATGGTTGTTTCACAAAAATGATTTTTTCAAAACTAACGATGAAAGTCGGTTCAATCGTCCTGACCACGCGGATTGAACGCATATTTACTGTTCAGGAGGTTCAGGATTAGCGGAGCGGACGATCGGATGGACGCAAATCTTTGTATTTTTACATCTTTTTATGCTCCGGGGTTATCACAGTTCCAGTTTTGTTATTTTGTAATAAAGTAATACCCAACAGGAAATGGTATTATTGATTTCTCCCTGGGGTAGATACAAACTAAATATTGACCTATGACCAACAGTGAGCTTACGATCCATGCAATCCTTGAGGCACAGAGAAACTATTTTTTACAAGGCCACACGCAGCCTCTATCTGTCCGGAAAACAATCCTCCGGAAACTGAAACAGTTGTTGCGGGACAATGAAGAGCGGATCGCGGAGGCCGTGTACAGCGATTTTGGCAAGTCCTATTTTGAAGTGATGCAGAATGAGCTCGGACTGGTCTACGCAGAAATTACCCAGCTGCTTAAAAAACTGAACAAATGGTCAGCACCACAGAGGCCATTCACTGCCCTTGTGAACCTCCCCGGCAAGAGCAGGGTCTACCCGCTCCCTTACGGCAACGTGCTGGTTATCGCCCCCTGGAATTACCCCGTTCAGCTTGCACTTATCCCCGTAATATCGGCCCTGGCTGCAGGAAATACCGTGATACTCAAGCCGAGTGAGCTGACATCAGAGACCTCTGCATTACTGGCGACGCTGATGAACAGTGCCTTCCCCCGGGAGCTCCTGTATGTAAAGGAAGGAGGGGTAGAAGAGACCGGGGATCTGCTTTCCCTTCGTTTTGATAAGATCTTTTTTACAGGAAGTACTGCGGTGGGGAAGATCGTAATGAAAGCTGCTGCAGCGCATCTGACGCCCGTAACACTGGAACTCGGGGGAAAGAACCCTGTCATTGTCATGCCCGATTGTGACCTGAAGATGACAGCGAAGAGGCTTGTGTGGGGGAAGTTTCATAACGGCGGACAAGCATGTGTTTCGCCCGATCATCTTTATGTCCACGAAGATATTGCGGACCGGTTGGTGGAGGAGATGCAAAAAAATATCAAAAAAATGTACAATGGAGATGCAGAGAACTGTGAGGCCTTGCCGTCGATCGTGAATGATCAACATTTCGACCGTATCGTGGGACTGATCGATCAGCGAAAGGTGGTTACCGGCGGTAAGAGCAACAGGGAAAAGCTGTTTATTGAACCTACAGTGATGACAGGCGTTCAGCCGGATGACCCGGTAATGCAGGAGGAGGTATTTGGACCTTTGATGCCAGTGCTGACCTATGATGATCCTGATGCGCTGCTGGAAAAGCTGAAGCGGGAACCCTCTCCGCTCGCTTTGTATATTTTTACGAGGAACAGGCGGCTGGCAACAAAGATACAGCAGGGATTTCGCAGTGGCGGGGGGATGGTCAATGATACGGTGGTGCATTTCGTGAATAACACAACGCCTTTTGGCGGGATGGGTGAAAGTGGCATGGGAAACTATCATGGAAAGGCCGGTTTTGAATGTTTTTCGCACCGGAAAACTGTCATGACCAAGCCCACCTGGTTTGAATTGTGGGTGAAATACCCGCCCTATACAAAAAGCAAGCTGAAGATTATCAGGGCGTTTCTGCGGTAACAAGGCCACTTTTTATAAGGGCAGTTGATCATGAAGCGTGTAAGCGGTTTTCTTCAAGAGGCATTAGGGCCGGGTGCCTTCAGCAGCGTCTCAGGATGATTTTTTCAGGTACTGTGAAGGGGTCATCCCGGACAGATCCTTAAAGATGGTGTTGAAGGCCGATTTACTGTTGAACCCCGAATCGTAGGCGATGGCCAGGATGGTGAGGTTGCTGTATTTCGGATCAGTAAGCCTTTTTTTTGCCTCTTCTACACGGAATTCATTGATCAGGTAATAGAAATTTTTTCCCATATGGTTGTTGATCACCTCGGTAATAAAGTGCCTTGGAATATTCAGGTCAGCCGCCACATCATTGATGGTCAGCTCCCTGTTAAGATAGGGCTTCTCGCGATCCATGTATTCCATGACCTCCATTTTGATCTTCTCGATGTCTTTGGCTTTAAGGCCTGAACGCTGGTATTTTTCGTTCCCGGTATTTTCGCGGTAGGCAGGGGGGGTGTTTTCCTGTGACGTTTCGAAATGACCGACGATCTCTTCGAAAATGCCGGGTTGTTTAACCCCGTAAAAGCCATAAAGGAAAGCAAAAACCGTTAGTCCGAGGAAAGAGAGTTCGTAGGGGTCAAAAGGCATAAAATTCAGCAGGATATCAATCAGCCCGAATACAAAAACCAACAGGTAGCTCAGGTAAAAGATCACGGAGAGTCCGACGAGCCATTGCAGCGTTACTTTTGCCGAAGAGTAGCTGATCATTTTTTTCAGGTTTTTCTGGTGTTGGTGGATCACAAGAAAGGTGGCAACGCTGTATGCTGTAATGGAGATGAAAAATGAGATGCCGTAGATGATCCGCAGGGAGATAAAGCGGTCGATAATCAAAAACCCCTTTGTGCCTTCCATGACAGGTTTATTAAGAAACAGCAGTGATAAAAGAAGAAAGACCATGAATGGCACAAAATGCCAGAGGTATTGCGGATTAAACGAGGGGGTGTCTTCCGTCATCATCTTTGCATAGAGAAACATCAGGGGGCCATAAGTGAAGGGCAGGACCTTGATTGAGTAAAGCTCAACCAGGTTCGAGTTGATCAGCACGATTACCATCTCTATACAGATCAGGAAGAACCAGGCTGCAAGGACCTGGTTAGCCATCAGGCGGGGCTTTTTTGTAGCGATAAGAAGGCCGGCAAAAAAGGCTTGTGAGATGCCGATAAAGAGGATCTGTTCCATGGTTGTAAGTTAGTAAAAACAGCTGTGTTTTCCGATGGCGGGGGTATTTTTTAAGCAGCAGAAGGAGGGGACGAACAGGGCAGCGGATTTTTTATTTTGAAATCAAAGCGAACTTATCTACTTTTAGAACCTCATTTTTTAAGAAAAAGAAGGTATCAATGAGCGTATTACTGAACAAAGATTCAAAAGTGATTGTGCAGGGATTCACAGGCAGTGAAGGGACATTTCATGCGCAGCAGATGATTGAATACGGCACGCAGGTTGTTGGCGGTGTTACACCGGGGAAAGCGGGTATGATGCACCTTGACCGGCCGGTATTCAATACCGTTGCTGACGCTGTGAAAGCTGTGGGCGCAGATACCTCGGTGATCTTTGTCCCCCCGCCGTTTGCAGCGGATGCGATCATGGAGGCAGCCGATGCCGGGATCAGGCTCGTTGTATGCATCACAGAGGGGATCCCCACCAAAGACATGGTAGCGGTGAAGGCTTATCTCTCGTTGAGGGAAACCATACTGGTCGGCCCGAACTGTCCGGGAGTGATCACCCCCGGTGAAGCCAAGGTTGGGATCATGCCTGGTTTTATTCACGAGAAGGGCGTGATCGGTATAGTTTCCCGCTCCGGCACATTAACCTACGAAGCGGTTGACCAGGTTACAAAGCAGGGGTTGGGGCAGTCCACCTGTATCGGTATCGGCGGCGATCCGGTGATCGGGACCACAACGCTGGACGCTGTGAAGCTCCTGATGGAGGATTCTCAAACCAAAGGGATCATTATGATTGGTGAAATCGGCGGCTCGATGGAGGCAGAGGCAGCCTACTGGATACGGGACCATGGTACCAAGCCTGTCGTCGGGTTTATTGCCGGTCAGACAGCCCCTAAGGGACGCCGGATGGGACATGCCGGGGCGATTGTGGGTGGCACAGCAGATACTGCGGAAGCAAAGATGAAGATTATGGAGGAGTGTGGCATTCACGTGGTTGTTTCCCCGGCCGATCTGGGAAGCCGGATGGCGGAGGTGATCGGACAGTAGGATAGAGGCATCAGGAATATTCAACAAAAACAGCATACAATGAAATTATTAGAAGGAAAGGTGGCCCTGATAACAGGTGCTGCAAGAGGCATTGGCCGCAAGATCGCTGAAGAATATGCGAAAGCGGGAGCAGATGTGGCTTTCACTGATCTGAAGCGTGATGAAAATATGGAATCCCTTGAGCAGGCGTTGGAAGCAATGGGGGTGAAGTGTAAGGGCTATTCGAGTGATGCCAGCGATTTCGGGGCGGCAGATGCGACTGCTGAAGCGGTATTTTCCGATTTCGGCAGGATCGATGTCCTGGTGAACAATGCAGGTATTACGAGGGATACTCTTTTGATGCGCATGGAAGAGGAGATGTGGGACCTGGTGATCAAAGTAAACCTTAAGTCAGTCTTTAACTTCACCAAAGCAGTACAAAAATACATGCTGAAAGCGCGTACCGGATCGATCATCAACATGAGTTCGGTGGTAGGGGTGAATGGCAACGCCGGACAATCCAACTATGCTGCATCAAAGGCGGGCATTATTGGTTTTACCAAATCGGTTGCAAAAGAGCTTGGCTCAAGAAACATCCGGTGCAATGCCATCGCGCCCGGGTTTATCATTACCGACATGACCGACAAGCTTTCAGACGATGTAAAAGACCAATGGGTGAAGACCATACCGCTGAGAAGGGGTGGTGTGCCTGAAGATGTGGCCAATGTCTGCCTGTTTTTGGGATCGGATCTCTCCTCCTATGTTACCGGACAGACCATCTCTGTCTGCGGCGGCATGAGCTAGCGTTCAGCCGTACCAGTAAACAGTGACTGTTCGAACCGTGGGAATGACAGTAGTATGGCAGGACTGAAGAGAACATTTTTTATCTGGATACCATTTCTTCTGCTGACAGGTTGTTTTGCATCCAGGAGCTATGTCAGTTTCGAAGTTTTGGATCCGGCGGGGATTACCTATCCGGAATCAGTTGAAAGGACAGCTTTCCTGAACCGTTCGCCTGTTGCTGTGCAGTACGCGAATAATTCAGAAAGCAAAAAGATTGATCCTGTTACATTGCAGATCATCGATACCATTGTCTGCAATAACCTGCGCAAAGGTTTCAGAGAAGGCATCCGTCAGGCTGACATCGCTTACCTGGATGACATGCCGCTGATCAATTACCGGAGCATGGATACCGTGAAACAGCCAGAACCACTTGATCAGTTTACACTTGAGCGAATTTTTGAGTTGAACAATGTGGATGCACTGGTATCTCTTGAGAATTATGGGGTAACGCTCTTCAGGTCGTATCGCTATTACAGTTTTGAAAGCCTCGATTATGCGTATGAATACACGCTGATCCTTGACGTGCTCTGGAGGGTGTATGAGCGGAATGCGGGACTGCTGGATGAGCGCAACAGAAGGGATACCCTCTACTATTACAATTATTCCGATATGAATCCCAGCGATTACTGGAACAATGCAACGGTACTCAGGGAAGGAAGTTTAGAGGCTGGATTTCGTTATGGGATCACCCATGTGCCTGTCTGGCTGCAGGTATCCAGAATTTTGTACAGGGGAGGGGAGAAGGGGCTGCTGACGGCTGCCGGACATGCGGACCGCGGAGAGTGGGATGCTGCGGCGGAGATTTGGGCCGGAATGACAGAGCATAAATCGCCCCGAATCGCTGCAAAAGCGTTGCACAACCTGGCGATTCATTTTGAGCTGCAGGACGATATGGAGGCCGCTTCGGCAGCGTCTGACCGGGCGCTGGCGTTGTGGGACAACGAGGAGATCAGGAAATACAACCGGGCACTGAAGAAACGGACGGAAGACCAGGAGAAACTAATGCAGCAGGTCAGGTAAGCATACCGGATCCATTTATTATCTTTGCAACTTATCAAAAAAAATCAGGATGGTTCAGACAATATTGGCGATCTATCTCTTTATTCTTGTTGGCAGCTTTCTCCTGGAGCGATGGCTGGATCTGAAAAATTTAAGGCATTCGGTGCCGGAGCTTCCGGAAGAACTGCAGGGAATTTATGATGAAAACGAGTACAGGAGGAGTCAGCTCTACAAAAAGGAGAATACACGCTTCTCGTTTATCTCAAGCTCTTTCAGCCTACTGCTGATGACCGGGGCGATCCTGTTGGGTGTGTTTGGCATGCTCGACAGGTTTCTCACCGGGCACCTCGATTCCTATTACCTGGTGGTGCTGCTGTTCTTCGGAATCCTTGGTTTTGTTTCCGACCTCCTCTCTACCCCTTTTGAGGCCTGGGACACCTTTAAGATCGAGGAACGGTATGGTTTTAACAAGACAACGTCCAGGACGTTTGTAACTGATAAGCTGAAGGGCTGGCTTGTTATGGTGATTATCGGTGGGGGTATCCTGCTGCTGCTCACCTGGCTTTATCAGGCAACAGGCCGATGGTTCTGGCTGCTTGCCTGGGGTGCCATCACCCTCTTCTCACTGGTCATGAACCTCTTCTATTCCAACCTCATCGTACCGCTGTTCAACAAGCAGACACCATTAGAGGATGGGCCCCTCCGGGATGCTATTGAGGCGTTTGCCAAAAAGGCTGGATATCACCTGAAGAATATATACGTGATTGACGGTTCAAAGCGTTCCAGTAAAGCGAATGCTTATTTTACAGGACTGGGTCCGAAGAAGCGGATTGTACTGTACGACACGCTGATAACTGATCTTGATACCGAGGAGATTGTAGCCGTGCTCGCACACGAGATCGGGCATTATAAGAAGAAGCACACGTTGTGGGGGTTGCTTACGGGGATTGTGCAGACAGGGATCATGCTGTATCTTTTTTCCCTCTTTGTCGCAGTACCCGAATTGTCACAGGCACTTGGTGCCGACGGGGCCTCTTTTCATATCGGGCTGATTGCTTTTACCATCCTCTATTCACCGCTCTCGATGCTTCTCGGCATTGCCGGCAATATGTTTTCACGGCGGAATGAATACCAGGCAGACGCCTATGCAGCAGAAAATTACAGGTCAGAACCCCTGGTAAGCGGACTGAAGAAGCTGAATAAGAACAGCCTGGGCAACCTGACACCCCACCCACTATACGTCTTTTTTCATTATTCACACCCGCCGCTGTTGCAGCGTATCAGGGCGTTGAACAAGCCGCTTACCGCAGAGAACCGGCCTTCAGCAGCGAACAAACGCTGAATTCAAAACGTTCAGCAGATGATAAAATCAGACCATGAAAGCATCCATTGTAACTATCGGAGATGAGATTTTGATCGGACAGATCAATGATACCAATTCAGTCTGGATATCCCGGCAGCTGACCGCGCTGGGTGTGCATATCTTTGAAATGACAAGCATTTCGGATTCGAAGGATCACATTGTCGCGACGCTCGACCGCCTGATGGGGAAGGTTGACGTGGTTTTGATGACCGGTGGACTGGGACCGACGAAGGATGACCTGACCAAGGAGGTGTTGAATGAATATTTTGAAGGAAAGCTGGTGATGAACCAGGAGGTGCTGGGAACGATCGAGACGTTTTTCAGTAAGCGTGGAAGGACCATGATTGAATCCAACAGGCGCCAGGCACTGGTGCCGGATACATGCGTACCCCTGACAAATAACCATGGAACGGCTCCCGGGATGTGGTTCACCAGGGAGGGGACACACGTGATTTCCATGCCGGGCGTGCCCTATGAGATGAAGCCCATGTTGCTGGAGCAGGTAATCCCCGCCATGGCTGAACAGCTGGGACTGCCGGAACTTGCTCACAAAACCGTGATGACCCATGGGGTTCCTGAATCCTACCTTGCTGAAATGATCCGTGAATGGGAGAATGGGCTGCCTGAATGTATGAAGCTCGCATACCTTCCGCGCCCGGGCATCGTCAGGTTGCGCCTTACAGTAATGGGGAAGAGCACAGAAGAGGCTGGCCGGCTGCTGGATGAGAAGATCGGGGCACTGCACCAGGTTATCCCTGAACATATCTTTGGGTATGATGATATGCCGCTCGAACAGGCGATCGGAGTATTGATGAAGGAAAAAGAGATGACATTGTCGACAGCCGAAAGTTGTACGGGTGGGAATATCGCCAGGCTCATCACCTCCATTCCCGGAAGTTCTGACTACTTCAGGGGATCGGTGATTGCATATAGCAACGACATGAAAGTTCGTGCGCTGAGTGTAGATCCTGTGCTGATTGAGGATCATGGAGCTGTAAGCCGCGAAGTGGTAGAGGCTATGGCATCTGGGGTCCTTGGGATGACTGATACCGATGTGTCAATGGCCACATCCGGCATTGCCGGTCCTGGCGGCGGAACCGAGGATAAGCCGGTAGGGCTTGTATGGATCGCTGTGGCATGTGGCAACAAGATCATCAGCAGGGAGTTCCGGTTTGGTGGTCACCGTGCACTGGTAATCGAACAGGCAAGCATTATGGCCATGGGATTGTTGCGGAAATTACTGGCAGGTATTGATGATGGCGGATTGAAATAGAAGCTGACAGGAATAACAAGAGGGACAGAATTTTGGGATACATTGTATATTAGTTTAGCTGTCAATACCTTAGCATGTTTATAGATTTGTTAATAACCGCAGCATTTTTCGATCGAAAAGTTTGAATTTTAGAAATAAAATGTCGTACTTTGCGCCTCGCTAGTGAAAATGAACAGAAATTGAAAGAAAATGGCTAGAGTTTGTCAGATCACAGGTAAGAAGGTTATCACAGGAAACAATGTTTCCCACTCAAAGAGAAGAACAAGGCGCAAGTTCTATCCGAACTTATTTGACAAGAAGTTTTTCCTTGCTGAGGAAGAGCGTTATGTGCAGTTACGTGTCTCTGCGCAGGGAATTCGCAAGATCAATAAGAAGGGGTTGAAGGCATGTCTTGATGAAGCCAGGGAAAAGGGTTTCATTGCTTCATATTAATCATCTATATTTATTGAAAAATGGCTAAGAAAGGTAAAGGGAACAGGGTTCAGGTAATTCTTGAGTGCACGGAGCATAAGGACAGCGGAAAGCCTGGAACTTCACGTTACATCACTACGAAGAACAGGAAAAATACTCCCGACAGGATGGAGCAGAAGAAGTATAATCCGATCCTCAGAAAAGTGACCGTTCACAGAGAGATCAAATAAAATATTGAATTATGGCAAAGAAAGTAGTAGCATCATTGCAGAAAGGTGAAGGAAGGGTTTTTACCAAGTGTATAAAAATGACCAAATCACCCAAATCGGGGGCCTATATTTTCGACGAAGAGATCGTTCATAATGACCACGTAAAGGATTTTTTCGCAATATAGGGATTGTCCTGCCTTAACGTATTACAGGGAAGCTTTCTTTAACGGGAAAGCTTTTTTTATAGCGTCAAATTTGCATAATTTTAATACATGGGACTGTTTTCGTCGGATAGAAAAAAGGATTTGGACAAGGGTTTGGACAAGGGTCTCGAAAAGGGGCTTGAGAAGACACGTGAAAATGTTTTCAGGAAGCTGTCAAGGGCTGTTGTGGGCAAATCCAGGGTTGATGATGAGGTACTTGACAACCTTGAGGAGGCCCTGATCACCTCGGATGTCGGTGTTGATACCACTTTGCGAATCATCGAACGGATAGAATCGCGCGTATCGCGCGATAAATACATGAATATCAGCGAATTAAATCTTATTTTACGCGAAGAGATTGTCACCCTGTTATCCGAGAATAATCAGCAGGAGCTGGAGAACTTCAGTGCTCCGCTACCGAAGAAGCCCTATGTGATCATGGTGGTTGGTGTGAATGGAGTAGGCAAGACCACGACCATTGGAAAGCTGGCTTATCATTTTAAGGGTGGCGGAAAAAAGGTGATCCTTGGAGCAGCCGACACCTTTCGGGCTGCCGCTGTAGAGCAGATCGGTATTTGGGCAGACCGGGTTGGTGTGGAGCTTGTACGGCAGAAGATGGGATCAGATCCTGCGTCGGTAGCTTTTGACACGGTCTCATCGGCAGTTTCCAAAGATGCCGATGTAGTGATCATCGATACTGCAGGTCGCCTGCACAACAAGGCTAACCTGATGGACGAACTTTCGAAGATCAAGCGGGTTATGCAGAAGGTCATCCCGGACGCACCCCATGAGATCCTGCTGATACTGGACGGATCAACCGGGCAGAATGCGTTTGAGCAGGCAAGGCAGTTTACAGCAGCCACAGAGGTCAACGCGCTTGCGTTGACAAAGCTTGACGGAACGGCCAAGGGCGGTGTGGTGTTGGGTATTTCCGATCAGTTCAAAATACCGGTTAAATATATCGGTATTGGCGAAAAGATGGAGGATCTTCAGATTTTTGACCGCGAAGCATTTGTCGATACGTTGTTCGGATGATTATCAACATCATAACACTTGGGTGTTCAAAAAACCTTGTAGATTCCGAATACCTTCTGCACCAGTTCCACCATGCCGGTCACACGGTATACCACGACCGGACGGATGTTGAGGCAGAAGCTGTTATCCTGAATACATGTGGTTTTATACTGGATGCGAAAGAGGAGTCGATCGGGGCCATCCTGCAGTATGCAGCCCTGAAGCGACAGGGGAAAATCAGCCATCTGATCGTAATGGGGTGTTTGAGCGAACGTTATCGTGAGGAGCTGGAGCCGGAAATACCTGAAGTGGATGGTTTTTTCGGCGTTTGGGACCAGGCAGCGGTCTTGCAGGCGCTCGGAACGGATTATTCTCCTGCGCTGGCCAACGATCGCTACATTACCACACCTGGTCATTATGCCTTTTTAAAGATCGCTGAAGGCTGTAACCGTCGTTGTGCTTTCTGTGCCATCCCCGGTATCAGGGGAAGACAGCGATCAAAACCAATAAAGGATTTGCTCGAAGAGGCATCGAACCTTGCCGGTCGTGGTGTTAAGGAG
>JAGYMF010000037.1 GCA_018400695.1 Bacteroidales bacterium
ATGGGAAATGATCAAACGCCCCCTCTAAACTCTAAACTCTAAACTCTAAACTCTCAACTCTAAACTCTCAACTCACTAAACTCTCAACTCACTAAACTCTCAACCCACTAAACTCTCAACCCAAATGCGTTCCATTCTCATCATCGGCGGAGGAATATCAGGCGTCACTGCGGCAGTCGAACTGGCGGAGGCCGGCCGGGAGGTGATCCTCGTGGAGCAATCTCCCTTCCTCGGTGGAAACGTGGTGAAGATGCACAACTATTTCCCGAAACTATGTCCACCTGCCTGCGGCATGGAGATCAATTTCAGACGGATCAGGAACAATCCACGTATCCGGGTGCTCACCGGAACAACGGTGCAGCATATCAGCGGACCAAAAGGGGCGATGGAGGTGGAGGTGGTCACTGCTCCCCAACGGGTGAACGACTACTGCACTGCCTGTGGCGATTGTACGGAAGTCTGCCCGGTGGAGCGGCCGGATAACTTTAACTACGGGATGGGAACGACCAAAGCGGTGTACCTTTCGCAACCCTTCGCCTTCCCGCAGAAATACACCATCGATGCGGAATACTGCACCGGCACCGCCTGCAGCAAATGTGTGGAGGCCTGCCAGTACGGTGCCATCGATCTGCAGGCAACCACGGTGCAGGAGACCCTGCTGGTCCACGCGGTCATCACAGCAACAGGGTGGAAGCATTATGATCCTTCGGGTATCGGCGGACTGAATTATTCCCTGTCTCCTGATATCGTAACCAATGTGGAGTTTGAACGGATGCTCTCGGTGACCGGTCCCGGGGAGGGAAAGCTCCTCCGGCCGTCAGACGGAAAACCTCCGGCCTCTGTGGCCTTTGTGCAGTGTGCCGGATCGCGCGACAGGAACCACCTGCCCTACTGCTCTGCTGTCTGCTGTTCTGCTTCCCTTAAGCATGCGCTCAATGTGGTGGAACTGCTGCCTGAGACCAATGTTACCATCTTTTATATTGATCTCCGTGTGTCTGGCAGAAATGAGGATTTTCTTGGAAGGGTGGAGCAGGCTGATCGCATCTCCCTGGTGAAGGGAAAGGTTGCTGTCATTGAGGTGTCTGCTGAAAGCAGGGGCAGGGGCGTGGTCGGGACCAGGCTGGAAAAACGTGAATACGACACTGCAGCAGCTGCCGGGAATGATTCAGATCTGATGGTGGTCGCTGAAGATATCACATCCGGAAAAAAGATTAAAAAAGCATTTGATATGGTCGTGCTGGCCACCGGGATCGTACCGGCGGACGGTGTTCCTGCAATGCAGACCAATGCATTTGGATTCTATCCTGCTGAGCAGCAGGAAGGAATCTTCCCTGCAGCATGTGCAAAACGTCCGATGGATGTGTCGGCTTCAGTGAAAGACGCAACCGCTGCAGCACTGCAGGCGATGAAATAAGGAAATTGTGGAAAAGAAACTGGGCATATTTATTTGTAAGGGCTGCCGGATCGGTGATGCGATCGGTGCAGATAGCCTGTGCGCGAAGATGATGGCAGAGCTGAAGCCTGCGGTATGCCATACACACACCGCCCTCTGTTCCCCCGCCGGCATGACGTTCATCGCCGACGAATCCCGTTCAGCAGAAGTAACCGGATTTGTGTTGGCCGGCTGTGGACGGGGGACAAAGGACGAGGTGTTCAGACAGGAGAACGGCATACTGGTGGAACGGGTTAACATCCGTGAAATGGTCGCCTGGACCATGGAGCCGGGCGCTGAAGATACAGTGATGGCAGCCGAAGATTACCTTCGCATGGGATATGCCGGTCTGCAGCAGATGACTGCCGTAACGCCCTTTATCCTCGGGGATGTCAGCAAAGAGATTCTTGTGGTAGGTGGCGGTGTAGCAGGGCTGAAGGCGGCCATCGACGGGGCGGAGAACGGGTACCGTGTGCACCTGGTGGAGCAGGCGGAAGGTCTCGGCGGATGGGCGGCCCGATGGCAGAAGCAGATCCCCTTCGATCAGCCGTTTAGCGCGCTTCGTGATCCGGTGGTGAAGGGGCTGATCAACACCGTGCAGCAAAATGATCTTATTACAATTCACCTGAACTCCTCCATTGAGCGGATCGACGGACAGCCCGGGGAGTTTGTGGTGTCACTCAACGGAAAGCATAATACCAGCCTGCGTGTCGGATCAATCGTTACAGCCACGGGGTGGAAACCTTACCGACCTGACGATAAATCGCTTTACGGACTGGGAGCGGTCGATGGGGTGATCACCTCGGTAGACCTGGAGGCGGAGGTGGCAGCGGAGACAATGCCCCGGAAAGATGCGGTACTTTTTATACAATGCGCGGGATCGCGTGACAAGGAACACCTGCCTTATTGCTCTTCGGTATGCTGCGGCATATCGCTGAAGCAGGCGAAATATATCCGCGACCGTTATCCGGATACCATCGTATACATTGTCTATAAAGATATACGGACACCAGGGTTCCTGGAGGATTTCTACAAGGAGATCCAGGATGATCCGTCGATCATCTTTATCAGGGGCGCTGTCAATGCAGTTGATCAGTCCGGTAACAGGATCGGGCTGAAGATCAGTGACGAGTTGCTCGCTGAAACGCTGATGGTGGAGGTGGACAGGGTTGTATTGGCTACGGGAATGGTCCCCAACGAAACAACCACACTGAACCTGGGATACCGGCTGGGAAAGGGGATCCCTGAACTCAAATATGCATTCTCCGATTCTCATTTTATCTGTTTTCCATATGAGACCCGGCGGACAGGCATCTACCTGGCGGGAGGGATCCGGGCACCGATGGATATCCCTTCGGCCATGGAGGACGGATCAGGGGCGATGCTTAAGGCGATCCAGATGATCGAAGCATCAATAAGAGGAGATGCGGTCCATCCGCGTTCAGGCGACCAGTCCTATCCGGAGCTCTACCTCGACAGGTGTACAGATTGTAAACGCTGTACGGAAGAGTGTCCGTTCGGTACCTACGACGAAACATCTTCTGGAACACCTGTGGTGAACCCGAACCGTTGCCGCCGGTGTGGGATATGCCTGGGCTCCTGCCCGGAGCGGGTGATCAGTTTTGCCGACCTGTCGATCAATATGATGTCGGCAAGGATCAAGGCGGTGGAGGTGCCTGATGAATTTGAAGAGAAGCCCAGGGTGCTGATGTTCGTGTGCGAAAACGATGCCCTTCCTGCACTCGAAATGGCTGCCAGGGAGGGGATGAAGATTAATCCATACGTGCGGATCATACCGGTGCGCTGCCTGGGATCCGTCAACCGTGTATGGGTCTCCGATGCGCTGTCCAAAGGGTATGACGGAATTTTGCAGATCGGCTGTAAGCCGGGAGATGATTACCAGTGTCATTTCATCCACGGAAGCGAACTTACAGGTCAGCGCAGCGAAAGTTATGAGGAGACCCTCACATCGATGATGCTGGAACCGGAGAGGATCCGTACGGAATACGTGGAGATCACCGGTGCCAGCGAGATTATCGCACAGATAGATGCGTATATGGAAGAGATCGAACTGATCGGCCCGAACCCATTCAAGGATATGTAATGATGACTACGCTGACACCAGATATCGCATTTAAAAAGGAGATCGAGCATATCAGCGGATCTTCACTCAGCACCTGTATGCAATGTGGTGTATGTTCGGTGGTGTGCAACCTGTCGCCTGACGAGCAACCTTTTCCGCGGAAGGAGATGGTCTATGCTGGCTGGGGGATGAGGGAGAAGCTGATCGGTAACCCCGATGTGTGGATGTGCCACCAGTGCGGCGATTGCAGTACCTCATGTCCGCGGGGAGTAAACCCGGCTGACGTGCTGGCAGCCACACGCGAAGCCTCCTACAGGCACTATGCTACGCCCGCCTTTATGGGCAGACTGCTCTCACGTCCTGCACTGCTCCCCCTGGCAATTCTTCTCCCGGTGCTGATCATCGCCGCGATCATCTGGATGGCGGGTACGCTGTCGATTCCCGATGGAGCTGTGAACTATTCACTGTTCTTTCCGCATGCCTGGCTGAATGCCTCTTTTACCGGGCTGACACTGCTCTCCTATGGTGTAGCGGCCATCGGTATCACACGGTTCTGGAAGGACCTCAATAGGTTCTCCTATGAAAGTGCCGGAGCGAAAACAGGCTTTTTTGCGAGCTTCTGGAAGGTAAAAAATGAGATACTGGCCCATTCGCGGTTCGGCAGATGTGAGCGGAACAATAGCCGGAAAATTTCCCACTTCCTCGTTTTCTACGGGTTCATCCTGCTGTTGCTGGTGACCCTCTACGCCATTTATGCCGCCGTAACGGACAAATACCCGTTGTCGCTGGATAATCCCTTCAAGATACTGGGAAATGTTTCGTCGGTGATGCTCTTTGCCGGGCTGGGGATGATGATATTTAACAGGCTTACAAAGAGAGAGGGGACGGAGCGAAGCAGTTATGCTGACTGGCTTTTTCTTGCGGCGATGTTTTTGCTGACGCTTTCCGGTGTGCTGGTGCAGGCTGCGCGTTTTCTTGACTGGCAGTCGGCCTACCACCTCTACTTTTTTCACCTGGTGTGTGTCTGGTTTGTGATCATTTACCTGCCTTTTACTAAATTTGGACACCTGGTCTACCGAACTGTAGCGCTTACATACGCTTTTTCAGTCAACCGAAAATAATGACAAACAAATTATGACAGGAACACTCATCAATGTCGGAACTGTGATCGTGGGCAGTGGACTGGGGCTGCTGGTCCATTCCAGGCTTCCCGAAAGATACTCTAAGGTGATGTTCCAGGTGTTTGGTCTGTTCACCATCTTTCTGGGTGTAAAAATGGCACTGGAGACCAACCACATCATGGTGATGATCTTTAGCCTGCTGCTGGGAACACTCGCGGGAGAGGGGATGAACCTGGAAAAGGGGATGAACCGTTTTGCCGATTATATCAAGCGGAAGGCAAGGTCAAAAAATGAACGGTTCTCGGAAGGGTTCGTTACTGCATTCCTGGTCTTCTGCATGGGATCCATGACGATCCTTGGTGCTGTGGAGGAGGGGCTGGGCGACCGTCCCAACCTGCTGCTGACCAAGTCGCTCATGGACGGTTTTTCCTCTATGGCACTGGCTTCAGTACTGGGTGTCGGGGTGTTGTTCTCTGCGCTGCCCCTGCTGCTCTACCAGGGAGGGATCACCCTGTTTGCATCCTACCTGTCGGAGATCCTTTCGCCGGATGTGGTGGCGGAACTGTCAGCTGTCGGGGGAATATTACTGATAGGGCTGGGTTTCGTGCTACTCGACGTCAAAAAAGTAAGGGTGATGAACATGCTTCCATCGCTGGTGATCGTCGTTTTCCTTGCTATCTGGTTACCGCCGCTGATCGAAAAATGGTTTTAAAAAGGAGATAATTCGTTGTAAAACAGATAGTTTCCTGGAGGAAGATTGAAAAATTTTAACTAATTATATCATGCTACATTAACTAAAATATACTAGTGAAGGAGCTTGAAACACTATATTATACCTATACGGGCAAGCTGCCTGATAAAACTGAGGAGATTCTCCTGTCGGTCTCCCCACGACGCTATTTCAGGCTTACCAGGGGAGAGGAGACCTGCATAGGCACATATTCGCCCGATGTGCGCGAAACCCGTGCCTTCGTAACCTTTACAACCCATTTCAGAAAGCTGGGTCTGAATGTGCCTGAAATAATGGCTGTGAGTGATGATGAATTCTTTTACCTGCAGACGGATCTCGGCAATAACCGGCTGCACGAAATGGTGGCTGGTAGAGTGGGTGCACCCCTGGGTGAAGCACTTCTTGAGCTGTACAGGTCACTCCTGGACCAGCTGGTGAAACTGCAGATCGAAGGTGACCGCAGTATAGATTATTCTGTCTGCGTGCCACGTCCGGCTTTCGACCGGCAGTCGATTACCTGGGACCTCAACCATTTTAAATACTACTTTCTCAAGCCTTCAGGCATGCCGTTCGATGAACAGTTGCTTGAGGAGGCATTCGTAGCATGCGCCGACCGTGTTTCGGGGATTTATCCGCAAGGATTCATGTTCCGCGATTTTCAAAGCCGGAACATCATGGTCAGCAACGGGAAACCCTACTTGATCGATTACCAGGGTGGACGCAAAGGGCCGGTGCATTATGACCTGGCTTCCTTACTGTTCGAGGCGAAGGCGGGGCTGACGGACACCGACAGGGCAGTGCTGATCAACCATTATCTTGAAATGCTTTCAGCATATGAAAAGATTGATCAGGATCTTTTCACTACTGATTTCTATATGGTCTCTCTGGTGCGGATTCTGCAAGCCCTTGGGGCATATGGACTAAGGGGAATGGTGGAGAAGAAAGCGGTATTCCTCCAGAGCATCCCACGCGCACTCAAGCTCCTGAACCATGTTTTAAGAATGATCGATGATGCTGGTGTGACCGTATATTTCCGTGAGCTGCTGACTGCTTTGGCAGGGACAGCTGGAGATTACCGTACATTGCCTGAAGCTTTTGACGGGCTGACCGTAACGATATGCAGTTTTTCCTACCGGAAGCCCTTACCTGACGATATTACTGGGAATGGCGGTGGATTCGTGTACGATTGCCGGCTGCTGAAAAACCCGGGTAAATGTGAGGAGTTGCGTAAAATGAATGGTTTTGATACGGAGGTGATCCGCTTCCTGGAGTCAGACCCGGAGGTAGCACATTTCCTCGAATCCGCAAAGACACAGCTGAAGATGGCTATTCAGAAATACCAGGAGATCCATTACGATAACCTTATGGTCTCCTTTGGCTGTACCGGTGGGAGACACCGTTCTGTATATTGTGCCCATATCATCGCAGAATGGTGCAGGACGCTGCCTGGCTTACGGGTACTGGAGATCCACCGTGAAATGGGACTGGAGTATTAAACTTTTTAGCATTCGGGGTGTTCTCATAAATAAAGTTCCGAATGAGCAAGAAAATCTGCCGTGATCAGAAATTGGTCATCGCGAAATCCCGCGGAAAAACAGCAGGATTCAAATGCCGTAAATGTGGCGAAGTGGTGGTGAAGGAGAAATGGGCATGCAAACCTGAAAAAATATAGCCATAACCTGGTGCTTTGAAACAGCAATTGTCAGATATAAATCCTCTCATGATGCGCAAGTATGCAGCAATGATACTGGCTGCAGGAACAGGAAGCAGGCTTTTGCCGCTTACGGAAATGACGCCGAAAGCGCTTATCCCTTTTCGTGGAAAACCGATGCTGGAACATGTGATCAGCGCCCTGAAGAAGCATGGTTTTGTGCATGTCGTGATCAATGTGCACCACCATGCCAGCCAGGTCATTGATTTCGTCGGGAGAAACAATAGTTTCGGTATCAACATCACCTTTTCGGATGAGCGCGACCGGCTGATGGATACCGGGGGCGGAATCCTGAAGGCCAGGGAATACCTGGAGCACAGGGCCCCCTTTCTTGTTCACAATGTTGATATCTGTTCCACCCTTGATCTCAGCGCACTGTTTGCGTATCACCTGAAATATCGTCCGGTAGCAACACTGGCTGTTACAGACAGGATCACCAGCCGGAATTTCCTGGTCGATAGTGCGGAAAGATTATCTGGTTGGCGGAACAATGTGACCGGTGAAACAATGATGGTGCGCAACAGCCCGGAGCTTAAGGCAGTTGCGTTTTCGGGGATTCATGTGATCGGTCCGGAGATCTTTGGCATTCTAAAAAGGGACGAACCGTTTTCCATCACGAAAGGTTATCTGGATATTGCACGAAACCATAAGGTGATGACCTATAACCATAGCGGTGATGGCTGGGTCGATATGGCCCTTCCCGGGTTTCATCCAGGGGTGGGGGGCTGAAATGGATACAGGCAGAAAATGTACATTGTGTATATTTGTGTCATAATTTTTGTACGTATGGAATTGAATGAAACACTGAAAAGTAGGGTAGAGGAGTGGAATGCCGCCTTCGCGGGGAAGGATCCGCTGGAGGTATTGGGGTTTTTTCTGGACAGGTTCGGCGACAGGATTGCGCTTGCCACCAGCCTGGGAGTGGAAGACCAGGTGATAACAGATATGATCATGTCGATAGACAGGCAGGCAAAAATATTTACACTTGATACTGGAAGGCTGTTCCCTGAAACCTATAACCTGATCGACGAAACAAATAAGAAGTATGGTATCTCCATGGATGTCTTTTTCCCTGAGAGGGAAAAGGTGGAGGCCATGGTGAAAGAGAAGGGGATAAACCTCTTCTATGAAAGTGTGGAGAACAGGAAGCTGTGTTGCGGAATCCGCAAGGTCGAACCGCTGGGCAGGGCTTTTAAAGGAAAGGAGGCATGGATTTGTGGTCTGCGTAAGGACCAGACTGTTAGCCGCTTCTTTTCACAGTTGGTGGAGTGGGATAAGGTCAATGGACTGATCAAGATCAACCCGCTGATCAACTGGACTGAAAAGGATGTTTGGAAATATGTCCGTGAGAAGAATGTCCCTTTCAATCCGCTGCATGAACGAGGCTATGCCAGCATTGGTTGTCAGCCTTGCACGCGTGCCCTGAAGCCCGGCGAGGATTTCAAGGCAGGACGCTGGTGGTGGGAAAGCCAGGAACAGAAGGAGTGCGGACTGCACAAGCGGTAGCAGTTTCATAGGAAACCTGTTACGATTGCTTTGTTTGTGTTTGTATGATCACACAGTAGCAATTTTACGGAGATAGGGAGGTTTAATGCGCTATTGCTCCCGATCCCAGCAGCTCCCCATCATGGTACCATGCAGCAAATTGTCCGGCAGCAATGCCACGTTGCGCTTCCGTAAAGATGATATACATCCCCTCTTTTTGCATGTACAGGGTGGCGTTTTCAAGGGGCTGCCGGTACCTGATCCGCACCTGGAAGTCACGTTGCTCACCCGGCTGCATCTCAAGGTCAGTCCGTACCCAATGTACCTCATCAGCCTTAATATGCAATCCCCGCCGGAAAAGTCCGGGATGGGACGCTCCCTGTCCCACGAAAATCCTGTTTTTTTCAACATCGGTGGCAATTACAAAGAGAGGTTCTTTTTTTCCCCCAACCTGCAGCCCTTTGCGCTGACCAATGGTGAAAAAATGGGCACCACGGTGCTTTCCCACATAAGCGCCGTCGCTGATCCTGTATTTTATTGGCGCTGACAGATCCTGTAACTGCGCTGCTGTCATATCTGCTGTACCTGAATAATCGCCGGTATCATCACCTGTTTCGCTACCGGATGCCTGGTCGGACTGGTGTTTGTTTAAAGACTGATCTGAATCGTGGTGCTGATGGGTATAAAGCTGGCTACCGGCCGGGATTTCAAAAATATTGCCCTCCTTTGGTGCCAGTTTTTGCTGCAGGAATTCGGGCAGATGCACCTTCCCCACAAAACAGATCCCCTGCGAATCTTTTTTTTCTGCCGATGCCAGCTTCTCCTTCCGGGCAATCTTCCTGACCACTTCCTTGTGCAGATGGCCGATGGGGAAGAGTGCCCTGGATAGTTGATCCTGCGAAAGCTGACAAAGAAAATAGCTTTGCTCCTTGTTGGGGTCATCACCGGCCATTAGCCGGTACACAGTCTTTCCATCAATTATCGCCGTCTCCTTTTTACAGTAATGACCGGTAGCAACATAGTCTGCATTGTATTTTTCTGTTACCCGGAAAAATTCATCGAATTTGATTTCCCGGTTACAAAGTACATCGGGATTGGGGGTCCGCCCTTTCTCATATTCTGAAAACATGTAGTCAATGACCCGCTTTTTGTAAGACTTGCTCAGGTCCTCCACGTGGAAAGGGATACCGATCTTCCTCGCCACCATCTCCGCAAAGATCACATCTTCATCCCACGGACAGTCACTATCCAGTACACCGGTTTTGTCGTGCCAGTTAATCATGAATACTGCAATAACCTCATACCCCTGTTGCTTCAGAAGATATGCTGCTACGCTGGAATCCACTCCACCCGACAAACCGACGATAACACGTTTTGACATTAATTCACACGTTAGGCCGCAAAGTTACTCAAAAGAGGCGAGGATCGGTAAATTTTAACGCTTGTTGAATGTGTAAATATAGGTACAGATGAATCGGGTATCCAGAGATATATGTTCATTAAAGAAATGGTTAACTCACGGTCCAAACCGGATTCCATATTGATATTAATCTGCTATCTTTATAAAATGTCACCGCTAACCATCTATAAGGCTTCTGCAGGATCGGGGAAAACATTCAAACTGACCCTGGGGTATATGGAGTTACTTTTCAGGAATCCACAGTCTTACAGGCATATTCTGGCTGTTACCTTTACCAATAAGGCTGCCAGTGAGATGAAATCGCGCATTCTCGAACGGTTGTTCAGGCTCTCTGAGCTCAAGGATGGAGAGCTTTCTGAGGACCTCCGTGAGTTGATGCGGTCAACCGGTTTGCCCCCTTCGGAAATAACCGATCGGTCAGGTAAGCTATTGGTCAGCATCCTGAATGACTACTCCCGCTTTTCGGTGGGTACGATCGACCGTTTTTTTCAGGGTGTGATCCGTGCTTTTGCGCGGGAAATCGGATTACCGGCAGGTTTTAGCCTGGAGCTGGATCGCGACAGGATCCTCGGGGAGGCGGTGGACCGTATGTTTATGGACCTGGGGGAGGACAGTGAATTGCTTGAATGGATGTTGAGGCTTGCTGAATCGCGCGTAGAAGCTTCAAGGGGATGGAATTTCAGGGGCGAAATCATCAGCCTTGGTGAGCAATTATTTACAGAATCCTATCAGCAGGTGCTGCTCGAATCAGAGAACAGGATTGGCCGGGACCAGCTGCAGACATTCATTGCCGCGCTGAATAAGATCAAAGAATCGGCACAGAAGAATATTCGGGACATCGCAGACGGAAAGATACAGGAGATCGGTGAAGCCGGATATGCCATCGATGATTTTTACAGGAAAGCGTCCGGACTGGCAGGATTTTTCGTGAAGGCTGCCCGGGGTGAAAAAGATACGCTTACCGAGGCACAGAAACAGGGAATTACCGATCTTTCTAAATGGATTTCAAAGAATGAATCCGACCAGGACAAGATCAGCTTTATTGAATACAACCTCATGCCGGGCATGGCGGCTATCTATGAAGAAGTGGTGCTTTTGCAGTCAGCCGCTGAAGTTGGTCAATACATCTTTGCCCTTGGAATTCTTGGCGATATCTCGAAGAAGATCCTTGATATCACGGATGAAAAAAACCAGTTTCTGCTTTCAGACGCCTCCCGTTTTCTGAAGGGTTTGATTGGCAGCAATCCCGCACCCTACATCTACGAAAAAACTGGTAGTTACATTGAGCATATTATGCTGGATGAATTCCAGGACACGTCGGCATTCCAGTGGGAGAATTTCCGGCCTCTGCTGGACCATACCCTCTCAATGGGCAGGGAGAATATCATTGTGGGAGATGTCAAGCAGTCGATCTACCGGTGGCGGAATTCCGACTGGAAGATACTGGCCGGTGCGGTAGAGCATGCGTTTGGCGCACATACAGTAAAGAAGGAGACGCTGAAGGAAAACTGGCGAAGCAGCGAATGGGTGATCAGGTTTAATAACACGCTGTTTACACATGCGCCAGTCCTCATACGGGGGATGATCGATGAGGCACTCGAAAGTGCCTTGGTTTCTCCGGCTTTTATGGAGTTGTGGACCGGACTGTTGGATATTGCCTATGCCGGGGTGGTGCAGGAGATTCCTGAAAAGGCCCTTGGAACAGGCGGCTATGTCCGTGCCGATATCCTTGCCGATGAGGAGCGCACTTTTCAGGAACAGGCGCTGGAAGAGATTCCCGGGTGGATCAGGGAACTGCAGGATAACGGGTATGAGGCAGGACAGATTGCGATACTGGTAAGAACAAACAGGGAGGGTGCTGCCGTGGCCAGAATGCTCATGGAATTACTGAGAGAGGAGGTGTCTGACAGCTACAATTATAATTTTGTTTCCAGCGACTCGCTCTTCCTCGACCACAATATGGCTGTCAGGTTCCTTGTCAGCCTCATGAAATACCTGCGAAATGGCGAAGACCATCTGAACAACATCTCCGTCTGTTATTACCACCGGCTGCTGTTTGGAGGAACGGAAAGTGACCCGTCTGATGCCCTGAAGCCCGGGATGGTACCGGAAGAGGAGCTGGGGGAGAGATTCACAGGGCAGATCCATACCCTTCAGCGGTTGCCGCTCTTTGAGCTGGCTGAGACGCTCATCGAACTATTTGGTCTGGATACCCGGACGGTGGACCTGCCCTATATCCAGGCGTTTCAGGAGCTGATCCTTGACCTGCAGCAGCAAGAGCCCGGGAGCCTGCACGATTTCCTCGTGTTCTGGGAGGATGCCGGATACAAAAAGTCCATTACGGTCTCCGGGGACCAGGATGCTATACGTATCATAACCATCCATAAAGCCAAAGGATTACAGTATAAGGCGGTGATTGTGCCCTTCTGTAACTGGGACCTGACCACTTCAGGAAGCCAGGAGAAGATCCTCTGGAGCAGTACGGAAGGAACTCCGTTCAGTGGTCTGCCGGTAGTACCCCTGAAGTTTCGCAGTAGCCTTAAGGAGACCTTGTTTGCAGAGGATTACATGGAAGAGCTGATCATGGGTTATGTGGATAACCTGAATTTGCTCTATGTGGCGTTCACACGTGCGGAAGAGGCACTGATTGTCGGTCTGCCCGGTGCAGGCGACGGCAGCAAGATAAAAAATGCCGGTGAGCTTGTTATGCAGGCAGTACACACTTCAGATCCGATGCTTGGACCACAGGGAATGGACCTGGATGCCGCATCAAACGATCATGGCTTCGGGGTCGGACAGCTGATACCCCAAAAAAGGGAATCAGCCCCCCCTTCACCTTTATGGGCTGTTAGCAGCTACCCTGTTAAATTCCGTAACGACAGGATCCGGTTGCGTCTTAAGAGTACCGGTTATTTCAGTCAGCCGTCCGGTCCGGAGGGTAACCACCTGGATTTCGGAAATATTATGCATGAGATTTTTGGAATGATTGATGGATTTGAAAGTATCCAGCCGGCTGTGGACCAATATAACAGGGAAGGGGTGCTTACAGGGGAGCAAAGCAAAGAGATGATCGCCATGATCAGGGAAAAGATCGTGCAGCCGGAGGTTGCGCCTTGGTTTGACGGGAGAATGAAGGTGATCAACGAAAGGGATATCATTAGCGGCGGTGAGGTCTACCGGCCCGATCGGGTAATGGTCGATGGTGCCAGGGCTGTTGTGATCGATTATAAGTTCGGTGATACTGTATTGCCGCGCTACGAAAAACAGGTGCACAAATACATGGAGTTGCTGAATGCCATTGGCTATCAACCAGTGGAGGGATATCTGTGGTATGTGATGTTGAACCGTATCGTTAAAGTGGAATAGCATGGAATACCAATGGGGAACCACACGTCGGTTTAATGCTTACGCCGACTATTTCAGAAAGAAGTTCGGTGAACGCCTTCAAAAGGTAACCATCGATGCAGGCTTTACCTGTCCCAACCGCGACGGCACAGTTGGATATGGCGGCTGTACTTTCTGCGATAACCGTGCTTTTAATCCCTCCTACAACAAAGCTGCCAAGCCGGTGAAGCAGCAGATCGACGAGGGAATCGCCTTCCACAAAAACAGGTATCGGAAAGTGAAAAAATTCCTGGCCTATTTTCAGGCCTACTCCAATACTTACGCTCCCCTGGAAGAGCTGAAGAGGGTCTACCAGCCAGCACTGGATCATTCCGACGTAGCGGGGATAGTGATCGGCACACGGCCCGATTGTGTGGATGCGGAAAAGCTCGATTACTTTGCTGCGCTCTCAAGGGAACGCTTCCTGGTACTTGAATACGGGATCGAATCGGTCAGCAATGCCATCCTGGAATCGGTCAGCCGCGGACATACTTTTGAAAAAACTGCCTGGGCCGTCAGAGAATCGGCCCGGCGGGGGATACTTACCGGCGGACATATGATCATCGGGCTTCCGGGAGAGGATCGGGAAGATTGGTTGCGCAGTATTGAGGTTCTCTCAGAGCTTCCTTTACACAGCCTGAAATTCCACCAGCTTCAGATCATCAGGGGTACTGTTATGGAGAAGGCGTTCAGGCAAAATCCCGGTCAGTTCAGGCAGTTTGGGATGGAGGAATACCTGCAGCTGATGGCGGATATGATCGAACGGCTGAACCCGGGGATCGTGGTAGAGCGCATTGCCGGCGAAGTGAATCCCGGTACCGCAGCGACGCAGGGATGGGGTAAAAGGTATGACCAGGTGTTGGCTCGGTTCAATGAGATCCTGGAGGAACGCGATACATGGCAGGGCCGGCTGTATGGTGTAACTGATAATACCGGTGCCGTGAAAGATTTGCAGATGTAACAGATATAGTCTCCAATACTGAGAAAAACTGAAATACCAGGAGGGATAAA
>JAGYMF010000038.1 GCA_018400695.1 Bacteroidales bacterium
ATGTACCAGCTCAATATAGAGCGACCGGATGGTGTTCTGAAGGTTATCATGGTGTTTGACCCTGTATTGCTGAATCACAAAATAGATGGTGCCGGAGCAGATCACCAGGAAGGTGAAAAACAGGATCCCGATCATTGAATACTGAATCTTGTTCTTAAAATCCCATGTGACTGTTGCCCTGAGATGGGAAGCGAAGACCAACAGGTAATTAACCACAAAAAGCACAAAAAAGAAGGCAAAGATATAGGAGAACGAGATCAGCACATCAACAAACTGAACCACAGGAACACTGACGATCAGTGTGTTTTCCTCATCCATGTTAAAAACACTGTGATCATACTGATCGATCCTGACCTTCTCAAAGCTCTCCTCAAAGGCGGTATAATAATCAGGGGTCAGCCGGTAGGGATAATCTCCCCCGTTGGTGATCAGTTTACCATTGTTGTACCTGGCATAGGAAAAGGGCGTACCCTGCTCCCGCTCTTCCCTGAGCAGGAGTGACGGATACCCCAGCTCTTCGGAGATAATTTTTGAGTTGAGCTCCAAAAACAATGATACAGTATCGTTCCTGAGGATATAGGGTATTGCACCAGCGTATGATATTCTGCCATCCAGGTTGTCAAGAAAATAGAAATCACTTCCTTCCACAGCGATGCCCTCTTCCATGATCAGATCATCAAAAAATGAGTAGCAATGATACCAGGCGCTGACGGGTGGTTCAATGAATACATTGTCGTCGGGCCGGCACAGGGTAATCTGCAGATCATATTTGGTCCAGTAACCGGAGAAATAGACCCGTTGGAGGTATTCATACACCAGGTTTGCGTCGATCAGCTGATACGATAACCGGCTGATAAGCATGCTGTCGGTACGCAACTGATCCGACAGGTCAGGGAAAAGCATTTCTGCAACAGCATCGTGCTCAGATGACAGCTTGGCCAGTTCAATCTCCTTCTGGGACCGTACTTTTTCGGATGTATGCTTCTGAAGATCATAGGTAATATAAGCTGCAAACAACATGATCAACAAGAAGAAATGTGAAAACTTCAATTGTTTGAAACCGAATCTCATATAGGCCAGGTAGGATGAAATGGCCACGAAAAATGCCAGTGCAGTGCCACTGATATGCATGCTGTCAAAAAAGAGGAATGGAAGCTGCACAGCGATGATTATCAACAACATGATCACAAACGTACCAGGCTTCCGGGGTTTGCCGGAGATGCTCAGTGCCTTATCGAACAAAAGGGCAAAAACCAGATAGGACATCAGCATGATAAACAACCCGGCAAATGTATAGATACTCACAGTACTGAGCTTATAAGCCTCAAAAGATATCGAGGAGTCCATCACCAGCGATTCCCCCTTATGGTGGGCAAACACAAACCATAGGGAAGCGAAGGCCAGCAGGAAAAAGCTGACAGGCAATTTCAGCGCGGCGGAGATTGTCCTGCTCCGGTTAAAGAACCAGTAAAAAAGCAGGCTGATCATCAAAACCAGCATAACAAAAACCCAGAGGTGACCCAGTGACGGGAAATTGAGGCTTGCATAAATCTCCGGCTCAAAAAATCCTGCGTCGAAGACTATCCGCGGAATCTCAAAATAGATCACTGACACAGAGACCCCTACCATGACGAGGGTGCTGATGGTGAACCAGCGGGTTCGCCAGGCTCCCGACTTCGCCGCATCAGTCTTGAGAATCAGGAAGATATACAATGCCAGGATGGCAACCATGAAAAGCACCATGGAGAGGTCAACATTCTGGCTGTTATGCTTAAGCGCTGATTCCAGGTCAAGCGAAAACAGGTACTGTCCCTCAAGATTCTCCACATCGGCCAGTCCCGGTCCCGGCTCCATTTTGAGATCTACGTCCGGACTGATCCGAAAATCCTTCTGATAGGCATTGATAAGGTAACTGTTCTCATAGGGATATGATTTCCTGATGAGGATCATTCCAAGCAACATCCCTTTATCGACCGGTTGATGAACAAGGACATAAGTACCGTTCATCGTCTTCAGTACGGGCGACCCGTACCTGGGTGACCAGCGATACCGCAGCGGGATGGAGTGGTCTGACCAGAACTTTAGCTTACCCCTTTCATAATAGAATACCGAAAGGTCTTCCTCCGCTGCCCATCGCCCCAACTCTTCCGATGTTCCCTGTAATACCTTCACCGGCTCCTCTTCCAAAAAAGCTTCAGAGAACCTGCTGAAAAGATTCCGGGCAGCCTTCTCCCTGGAATGCAGAATATCCCGGAATTCATGCAGGTCCTTTTCTCCGTAGGTTCTGGAATAATAGTTATGCTGAAGGAAACCGATTACAACCATAGCAACAGCAAAAACCGCCAGCGAGACAAAGGGGGCCAGCCTGCTGGATGTTAGCGAAAATATATACTCCTTCTGTTTAGCCATGTTATTATGTATGATGATAGGGTTCACCCTTTAGGATCGTGAATGCCCGGTAAAGCTGTTCAGCAAATATCAACCTGACCATCTGGTGAGAGAAGGTCATCCGTGACAGCGACAGTCTATCATTGGCCCGACGGTATACCTCATCAGAAAACCCATATGCTCCGCCAATAACAAAAACACAGTGCCCTGTCCTCCCCTCCAGTCCTGAGAGGTACCCCGAAAAATCCACCGACGTAACCATCTTCCCGCCTTCATCCAATAAAACAACATAATCGGATGATTTAATCCGTGGTAAGATCTGCTGTCCTTCAAGTTTTTTTACCGCTGCGGTACGGTACCTGGCAGAAACCTTCAGATCGGGAATCACGACAACGGATAAAGGAGCGTATCGTGCGATCCTACTGGTATATTCATCCACCCCTTCTTTCAGGTAACCGGCCTTTGTCTTACCGGTAAATATAATTGTTAATCTCATGAAAACCGGAAATAGCGTGTTTTTTTATACCTTGCAAATATTCGGGCTTTGGTCCGATTGTTGTTTCAGTGTTACAAACTTAACTGAAATAGGGTTTCTGGCACAAGAACGGGGCCAAAAAATATGGATATGGATCTGATGAACAAAAAAAATATTTTACTGCCGCTGCTGCTGCTGACTGCTTTCACCTGTTTTTCACAAGCAGTTCCGGACGACATTACCAGTGCACTTGAAAAGGGAAATGCCAAAGGGCTGGCGGTATATTTTCACAGCAACGTTGAGGTAACAATTCTGGATGAGGTGCATGTTGCCAGCAAAAACCAGGCCACGAGAATTATCCAGGATTTTTTCAAAAAACACCCTCCTGTAAGTTTCAGGATCAACTACGAGGACCAGAAGAAGAATGCAAAATACGGATTTGGCACCCTGACGACCAAAAAGGGGAATTTCCGTGTAAACCTCTATTTCATGGAGGGAAGAAAGGAGAAGATCATCTATTCCCTCAGCATCGAAAAAATCTGAACATATGCACACTTTTCAACCTGAAGAACTTATTGAACAATGGTTCAGGGAAGATATTGGTGAGGGAGACCACACCACGCTGAGTACGATTCCTGAAGATGCCACCGGCTCAGCCTCCCTGCTTGTAAAGGAGGAGGGCATCATCGCCGGTGTTGGAATCGCAGAACTGGTTTTCAACAAGTTCGATCCCCAGCTGCAGGTTGTGACGCTGATCCGGGATGGTGCGGCCATTTCTGTGGGTGATATTGTACTCACGGTCGAAGGGAAGGTGCGTTCGATCCTCCAGTCGGAACGGCTGGTGCTGAATGTAATGCAGCGTATGAGCGGGATCGCAACAGAAACCTCCCGCTATGCAACAGCGCTTGCCGGCACTGCCACGAAAATTCTCGACACCCGGAAAACAACTCCCGGCTTCAGGTACATGGAGAAAGAGGCCGTAAGGATCGGTGGCGGTGTGAACCACCGGATCGGACTGTATGATATGATACTGATCAAGGACAACCACATCGACTTTGCCGGGGGGATTGAAAAAGCGATCAGAAGTGCCCGAAGCTACCTTGATGAAAAGGGGCTCGACCTGAAGATAGAGGTTGAAGTAAGGAACCTGGAAGACATTGAAAAGGTGCTTGAAACGGGCCATGTCGACCGCATCATGCTCGATAATTTCTCTGTCGGGATGACCCGTGATGCGGTCAGGCTGATCGCCGGAAAGGTTGAGACTGAATCTTCCGGTGGTATTACCTTCAACTCGCTGAGGTCCTATGCTGAGTGCGGGGTGGATTACATCTCTGCAGGAGCCCTCACCCACCAGGTCAGAAGCCTGGACCTGAGCCTTAAAGCAAAATTCTGAATATTGAACATTCGGCGCGGATTCCTGTTTACTAGGAAACACGCAGAAGATGACCGATCCCTCCGGATACAGAAAAGACTATCACAGGTCCCAGCTGAATGAAGCGGGCCTGACCGACAATCCTGTTGAACTTTTTGAGCAATGGCTGAAGGAGGCTTTTGAGGAAGATCTTCCGGAGCCTACAGCCATGACCCTTGCCACAGTAAACAGTGAAGGACGGGTCTCTTCACGGATCATTCTGCTAAAGGGTTTTGATTCCGGTGGTTTTCAGTTCTACACCAATTATAACAGTCAGAAAGGGCTTGACCTGGCCGATAACAACCATGCGGCCCTGAGCTTTTTCTGGCCTGAGCTGGAGAGACAGGTGCGTATTGAAGGGACCGTGGAAAAAATTCCGGCACGGGATTCTGACCTCTACCACAGTGCGCGACCGAGAGACAACCAGCTGGGTGCCTGGGCCTCCGATCAAAGTGCCCCGGTAAGTGACCGGGAGACCCTCGAGGCGCAGTTCGAGGCCATCAAACATGCCTACAGGAATCACGACATCATTCCCCGGCCGAAGCACTGGGGAGGCTATCGCCTGGTGCCCCGGAGGATCGAATTCTGGCAGGGAAGGGAGAACCGGCTGCATGACAGGATTGAATATGTCATGAATGATTCCGGAAGATGGTCACGGCAAAGGTTAAGCCCCTGAAACAACAAGACTGTATTCCTTGCTTCATGTTCACATTGCCTGTCCATACAGCTCAGTGACCGGATGATCATTTCGACAGGGAAAAAGATGCCTAACTCAATGCTGCGATCTGCTCCTCCAGTGTCCTGATCTTTGCCTCGGCATCGGCCAGCTTTTTCCGTTCGGCAGCCACAACCGCTTCAGGGGCATTGCTTACAAAACGTTCATTACCGAGCTTTTTCAAAACGCCATGCATAAAGCCCCTGGTATACTCCAGCTCCTTCTCCATCCTTTTGATCTCCTCACCGGTATCCACCAGGTTGCCCAGCGGAACATAATATTCAACATTTCTTACGATAAAAGAGACAGCTCCCTCAATTTTTTCTTCGGTCTGACCGATATCCGAAATGATGCCCATCTTACTGATCACCGGCTCCATGCGAACAGGATAATCGCCTGCGGAAGCATTTTTCACCAGGAGTCTGAGCGTATCATTTTTCCCCAGGTTCTTCTCTTTCCTGATGCTTCTGACCTGCGTGATCACCTCCCTGGCGATATCAAAATCGTGCAACAGTTTGTGATCGATCCGCTCCTTCTGTGGCAGCGATGCGATCATCAGGCTCTCTCCCTCTTCCCTTTTCTGCATCAGCTGCCAGAGTTCCTCAGTGATAAACGGCATGAATGGATGAAGAATCCGCATCAGCTTATCAAAAAAGTCCAGCGTTGCATGTTTCGTCTCAGCGTCGATGGGCTGCTGGTAGACAGGCTTGATCGTCTCCAGGTACCAGGAAGAGAATTCATCCCAGAATAGTTTATAGGTAGTCATCAATGCATCCGAGATCCTGTACCTGGAAAACTGGCTTTCAATCTCTCCCAGTGCCTTGTTGAGCCTGGCATTGAACCACTGAATAGCTTCAGCAGAAGATACGGGCTGTGCTATTTCATTATTTACCTCCCAGGCGTTGACAAGCCTGAAGGCGTTCCATATCTTGTTGCTGAAATTCCTCCCCTGCTCGGTCAGACTCTCTTCGAAAAGGAGGTCATTTCCTGCCGGAGAACAGAGCAGCATTCCCACCCTGACCCCGTCGGCACTGTATTTCTTCATCAGGTCGATGGGATCGGGGGAGTTCCCGAGAGATTTTGACATCTTCCGGCGCTGACTGTCACGGACGATCCCGGTAAGGTAGACGTTGTTGAACGGTCGCTCATCACGGTATTCATAACCGGCAATGATCATCCTGGCCACCCAGAAGAAAAGGATCTCCGGGGCAGTCACCAGGTCGTTGGTCGGATAGTAGTAGTTGATATCCGGATTATCCGGGTTGCGTATTCCGTCAAATACAGAGATGGGCCACAGCCAGGAGGAGAACCAGGTATCCAGCACATCCTCATCCTGGTGCAGGTCGGCCGCGGTAAGCTGATTGTTCCCCGTAACCTTCCGGGCCTCTACAAGCGCCTCCTCTTCGGTCAGCGCCACGACATAATCGTTCGGCCCCGGATGATCGCCGTAGAACCAGGCAGGAATACGCTGTCCCCACCACAGCTGCCGCGAGATGCACCAGTCCTTCAGGTTCTCCATCCAGTGCCGGTACACATTTTTAAATTTCGGTGGCTGCAGCTTCACCCGGTCATCGAGTACATGTGCCAGTGCGGGCTTCGACAGTTCATCCATCTTCAGGAACCACTGCAACGACAATTTGGGTTCGATCACAGCATCTGTGCGTTCAGAATACCCTACCTTATTCATATAATCTTCCTGCTTCCGCAGGCTGCCGGATGTTTCCAGCATCGGGATGATCTGCTTCCGCGCTTCAAACCTGTCAACACCTACAAGAATACCGGCCGATTCATTCAGTGTTCCGTCGTCACTGAAAATATCGATGCTCTCCAGGTTGTGCTTCAGTCCAAGCGTATAGTCATTGATATCATGCGCCGGGGTAATCTTCAGTGCTCCCGTACCAAATTCCCGGTCGACATATTCATCGACGATGATGGGCACAGGCCTGTTCACCAACGGAACGATTACCTTCTTTCCATGGAAGCGATGGTAACGCTCATCTTCAGGATGCACACACACAGCCGTATCGCCGAGGATCGTCTCCGGGCGCGTGGTCGCAATGGTGATGTGATCATCCGCTCCCTCCACCCGGTAATCCAGGTAGTAGAGTTTCGACTGCACCTCTTTATAGTTCACCTCCTCATCGGAGACAGCCGTTTTTGCCTGCGGATCCCAGTTCACCATGCGGATACCCCTGTAGATGTGCCCCTTCCTGTAAAGATCCACGAACACCCGCAACACGCTTTCAGACATCTCCTCATCCATGGTGAATTTCGTCCGGCTCCAGTCACAGCTGGCTCCCAGCTTTTTCAACTGTTCCAGGATAATCCCCCCGTGCTTCTCCTTCCACTCCCACGCATGCTCCAGGAACGCCTCCCGTGTGAGGTCGCCCTTTTCAATTCCCTGCTCCCGAAGCATATTTACAACCCTTGCCTCCGTGGCAATGGAGGCATGGTCCGTTCCCGGCACCCAGAGGGCGTTTTTTCCCTGCATACGTGCACGCCTTATCAGCACATCCTGCAACGTATTGTTGAGCATATGGCCCATGTGCAGTACCCCGGTCACATTGGGCGGCGGGATCACAATACAATAAGGCTCCCGCTCGTCGGGCGTACTCCTGAAGAGTCCGTGCTCCATCCAGTAGGAATACCATTTCTCCTCCACCCGGGCAGGATCATATTTTGAGGCGATGTTCATATTTAATCTCTTATTTAAAGCATTGCAGTTTGATCTGACAATCCCAATAATACGGTATTTACCCAGCTCTGATAATATGAGGGGTGATGATCTAAAACAGAGTGCAAAAATAGAAAAAACGCGGGAAGTTTGAGGCAAATTATGGTGAAATGATGCGCTTCACCTGCCCCAGGCAACCATTTACCGATTTTATACATTATTTAACATAGAAAACTTATAAAACCCAAATAGTTTTCTTAATATTGCGCCCAGAACAATTTAGCATGGATATAAAAGACCGGATCATATTGGAAGCGGGAGGACTTTTCATCAGGTACGGCATTCGAAGTATCACGATGGACAGGCTGGCGGAGGAGATGGGGATCTCAAAGCGAACGATTTATGAAAACTTCACAGACAAGGATACGCTGCTGATGGAGGTGATCCGGTATTTTAAATCCAGGCAGCTGGAAGAGGCCAAAGAGATTATTGGGCAAGCTGAAAATGTCATCGTTGCCCTCTTCACCCTGCTCACCGGCATGGTTCAGAACATGAAGCAGGTCAATCCCCTTTTCTTTCATGATATTAAGAGGTACCATGCCGGAACGTTCAGTCAGTTGCAGGAGAAGGGTGATCTTCGTGACCACAGTATCACAGAGCGCATCCTTCGTGAAGGGATCGAACAGGATATCTTCAGAAGCGACATGAACATGGACCTGGTGAACCTCACCATCCATGAACTGTTCAATCTGTTCAGTCCAGACAGCAGTTTCACCACGCAGGGATTCCACCGGTCTGAACTGTTCAATAACATCATTATTCCCTACCTGCTGGGGATTGCGACGGAGAAGGGGCGCAGACTGATTGAGCAGCAGGAAAAAATCACCCAGTAACAATTGAAAAAACAGAGAAAGAAATCACCATGAAAAAGAAAATTTGCACCATTGCGTTGGTCACCCTGACGGGAATCAGTTCCTTCGCCCAGGAGGAGGACTCCGGGCTCGTGCTGGACCTGCAGGGGGCGATCAGTTATGCCATAGAGAACAACAAAAACCTGAAGAATGCGAGGCAGGAGCTGACCAAATCGGACAAAGGTGTCTGGGAGGCGATCAGCCAGGGGCTCCCCCAGGTGGATGCCACACTGGACTACATGACCTACTTCAACTATGAACTGGAATTTTCGTTCGGACCTGATGAGGACTTCACTTTTTCACAGGATCAGTTTAACGAAGCGGCTGCGCAGACGCTGACGGAATTTTCGGGCAACCCCGCAGCAGGCATTAATCCGGTCACTCAGCAGGACCTGTACAACCATAATGCCGGAACCTATTACGAAGGTGTGTTGCAGGGAATGATGCCACCCTCCACCATTCTGATGTCGGACCAGATGACCGCCAAAATGCAGGTGGGACAACTGGTATTCAGCGGACAGTATATCGTAGGGATTCAGACTGCCAAACTGGCCAGGTCCATCTCACAGCAATCATTGGATAATTCGGAAGCCAATACAAAAGAGGCGGTGGTAAACGCCTATTACCTGGTTCTGATCTCCGAACAATCGTTGCAAATCGTGGAAAAAAACCTGGAAAACCTCAATGATATCCTCGAGCAGACCATCAAGATGTATGAAACGGGCATGGCAGAAGCCGTTGATGCCGACCAGTTCCAGGTGAATGTGAACCAGCTCCGCAATTCAAAAAGAGCCATGGAAAGAAACCTGGAGATGAACTATAACATGCTGAGGCTCACCCTCGGACTGCCGGCGGATACGGAGATTACACTCACCGACAATCTCAATGACCTTTTCGGAAAATCGGAAACGATGGAGATCCTCATGAAGGATTTCAACAAGGCCTCGAACATCTCCTACCAGATCATGAACACGCAGGCCGACATCAGCGAAAAGATGTGGGGAATGGAAAAGTGGAATTACGGTCCCACCCTCTCCGCATTCTACAATTATAACTTTAAGCTCAAGACAACTGGTTTTGACATGACCCCGGAGCACCTGGCCGGTTTTGCGTTGAACGTGCCCATCTTCTCCAGCGGACTGCGATCGGCCAAAACAACACAGGCACGCATCGACTATGAAATCGCAGAACGCAACGCCGAGATCCTGGGCGACCAGCTCGAACTGCAAAACAGCCAGCTGAAATACAACCTCCAGAGCAGTCTCGAAAATTACCTTACACAGCAGGAGAATGTGGAGGTGGCTGAACGCGTACTCGAAAGCTACAAGCGAAAATACCAGCAGGGGATGGCGTCCAGCCTGGACGTCACACAGGCAAACAGCAACTACCTGGAGGCCGAAAGCTCGTTCCTCTCATCGATGTTCGAAGTCATGAATGCGAAAATCCAACTTGAAAAATTAATGAATAATCTTAGCACCTTATAATAAGCACCGCCATGAAACAAGTAAAAAAAGCAATGATATATGCTGTAGCACTCCTGGTTGCCCTGGGATTCTTCTCCTGCAGCGAAAAATCCGGGCAGACCAGTGAAAACAGCGTTCAGCCAGAGAAAACCGAAACCATACAACCGGTCAGGATAACGCCCGTCACATCACAGACCATCAAGCGCACCGTGAAGGTCACCGCCTCCATGGTAGCCGAAGAGGAGACCTACCTCGCCCCTGCCATTTCCGGAAAGATCCGGTCGATCCATGCTGATATCAACGACAGGGTGGAAAAAGGTCAGCTCCTGGTGCAGATGGACCGCACACAGCTGGCGCAGGCAAGGGTACAATACGAGAACCTGAAAAAAGACCTGGCCAGGATCGACACGTTGCTCCAGTATGGCTCCGCAACCCGGCAGTCGTATGACCAGCTGAAAACTCAGGTGGAGGTCAACCATGTCATGCTCGAAAACCTGCAGGAGAATACAGCACTGCGGGCGCCCTACCAGGGGGTGATCACCGGAAAATACTACAACGACGGGGAGCTCTTTTCGCCTTCACCCAATACACCGGCGGGCAAACCTGCGATCCTCAGCCTGGTAAAAATGGACGTGCTGAAGGTGTATGTCAACCTCTCTGAATCCTACCTTCCCCTGGTGAAAAAAGGTCAGACCGCCCTCCTGGTCACAGATGTGTATCCTGATGAAAAATTCACTGCTGAGGTATACAGAATCTCGCCAACCATCAATGCTGCCTCCCGGACATTCACCGTCGAACTGCGTGTGAAAAACGGGGATTACAGGCTGAGACCCGGCATGTTCAGCACGGTAACACTCGAGCTGGGCGACAGGGAAGCGATTCTGGTACCTGCCATCACCGTTCAGAAACAGCCCGGCACCAACAACAGGTACATCTTCGTATATGAAAAA
This sequence comes from Bacteroidales bacterium, assembly GCA_018400695.1. GTDB lineage: Bacteria > Bacteroidota > Bacteroidia > Bacteroidales > M55B112. Next base: position 10,988 of record JAGYMF010000038.1, read on the forward strand.
GGTGTGGCCAGGAAGATTCCAGTGCACATTGGTGAAAGGATCGATGATAACCTGGAGCTGCTGACCAATGGGGTGAAGGAGGGTGACCAGCTGATCTATGCAGGACATGTGAACCTGATGGACGGTGACCCTGTGGATGTAGTGAATGAGTAATAATTGAATAAAAGGAAAAGATCATGAGCATATACGGAAGCGCGGTTAAAAAGCCGATCACGACCATCATGCTGTTTATTGCTGTGGTAGTACTGGGAGGCTATTCGCTCAGGCAGCTGCCGGTGGATTTCTACCCGGAGCTGGAATTTCCGGCAATCTCGGTACTGACCATGTACGATGGCGCCAGTGCATCGGATATAGAGACCAATATTACAGACCTCATCGAAGGCAACCTGAATACGGTGAGCGACCTGAAGGAGATCAACTCGGTGTCGAGAGACAACATGTCGGTGGTCGTCCTCGAATTCGAATTCGGAAAGGACCTGGACGAAGCTACCAATGAGATCAGGGACGCGATGAATTTCGTGGAACCTTTCCTTCCGGAGGGAGTCGAAAAGCCTGCCATCTTCAAATTCAATTCATCGATGATGCCGATCCTCTACTATTCGGTCACTGCAGGAGAGAGCTATGCCGCCCTCGAGGAGATCCTCGATGAGAAGATTATCAATCCGCTTAACAGGATCGAAGGTGTCGGTTCGGTAGGCGTCAACGGCGCACCCGGACGGGAGATACAGATCGATATCGATCCCCAGAAGATGGAAGGCTATAGCCTCACTGTAGAGATGGTTGCCTCCATACTGAACGCAGAAAATATGAACCTGCCTGCCGGCAACATCGAAATGGGACTGATGGATTATCCCATCAGGATACAGGGTGAATTTGCTGAAAGTGATGAGATCAGGAACATTGCCCTGGCAAGCTTTAACGGGCAGACGGTCTACCTGAGGGATATTGCCACCGTAAAGGATACGATCAGGGAGATGACCTTCGATGAGAAAATCAACGGCAAAACAGGATTAAGGGTCGTTGTACAGAAGCAATCGGGTGCCAATACGGTCAAGATATCGGACGACATCAAAGAGCTGATGCCTGACCTGATCAAAACCCTGCCTCCCGACGTGGAGATCAGCCTCTTCTTCGACTCGTCGGATTTTATCAGGGGATCGATCAACAACCTCTCAAAATCCCTGATGTTCGCAGCCATCTTTGTGATTCTCGTCGTACTGTTCTTCCTGGGAAGGTGGCGCGCGACCTTTATCGTGATCCTTACCATCCCTATCTCACTGATCGTCGCATTTGTCTACCTTTTCGTAACTGACAACTCGATCAATATCATCTCCCTGTCGTCGCTCTCTATTGCGATAGGCATGGTGGTGGACGATGCCATTGTGGTGCTTGAGAACATCACCAAACATGTGGAGCGCGGCAGTAAGCCCCGGGAGGCGGCCATCTATGCCACCAACGAGGTATGGCTCGCGGTGATTGTAACCACGCTGACGGTGCTCGCGGTGTTCCTGCCGCTGACACTGATTCCGGGGCTGACAGGCATGCTGTTCAAGCAGCTGGGATTCGTGGTTTCGATCACAGTGGTAACCTCTACCCTGGCGGCCATTACGCTCACGCCTATGCTGGCTTCAAAACTATTGAAACTTCGTGACAAACCGGTGATGACCAGGAAGCTGGGCTATGAGAATACCATTGAACGGTTTATGACCTGGATGAACAACCTGTATGCGCGGTCACTGCGCAAGGCGCTGAAAATAAAATGGGTTGTGATCGTATCCATGCTGCTGATCTTTTTCGCCTCACTGCTCCTCGTGAAGAACATTGGCTTTATCGTTTTTCCTGAAGCGGATGAAGGACAGTTTACCGCCATGGTCGAATTGTCGACCGGAACACGTGTGGATGAATCTTCAAAGATTGCCAGGCAGATCGATCGATTCCTTACCGAAAACTACCCCGAGATCGACCTGCTGAGTACCTCCACCGGGGCCGATGACAAGGGAGGGATCATGTCCCTGTTTATGGAATCCGGAACCCATATCATCAATGTCTCCGCCAACCTGGTCGAACAGGAAGCGCGGGAAAGGGATGTGTGGGAGATCAGCAATGATCTGAGAAATTTCCTCGCCACCATCCCGGAAATCGTAACCTACAACGTGGTCCCCAACGGGGGCATGGGGGCGATGATGGACAATAACATCGAGGTGGAGGTGTACGGATATGATTTCGCCAGAACGTCTGCTGTGGCAGAGCAGCTGGCCGACAGCCTGGAGCTGGTGCAGGGCGCCACCAATGTCGCCGTTAGCCGTGATCCGGTGAAGCCGGAACTGCAGATTGTTCCCAACAGGGATAAAATGGCACTGCACGGACTGAATACCTATACGCTGGCCAATGCGGTACGCAACAGGATAGAAGGTCCCTTCATGCGGAAATACAGGGAAGATGGCAATGAATATGATATTGTAATCCGGTTCGAAGAAGAGGACAGGAATTCGATCTCCGACATCCATAACATCCTGCTTACCAATCAACAGGGAGAATCTGTCAGGCTGGGAGAGGTTGCTTCGATCAAAGAGTACTGGGTTCCACCGAACATCGAACACAAAAGCAGGCAACGAATCGTCACCGTAGCAGCCACGCCATACAAGGTACCCGTGAACGTTATTTCAGCAGAGATCGACAGGATCATTGGTAACATGGATATCCCTGACGATGTGTATATTGAGTCGGGTGGTGCAGTGGAAGACATGGCAGAAACCTTCCAGGACCTGGGGATGCTCCTGCTGCTGGCCATCACGCTGGTATATATCGTAATGGCATCCCAGTTCGAGTCACTCAAAATGCCGTTGATTATCATGTTTTCCATCCCCTTCGCCTTTACCGGCGTGATCCTCGCGCACCTGGTAACCGGCATTACCATGAGTACGATCTCACTGGTAGGCGGTGTGATGCTGATTGGTATTGTGGTGAAGAACGCCATTGTTCTGGTGGACTATATCAACCTGATGCGGGAGCGGGGGAATCCGCTCAGTGAAGCCATTGTTCTTGCTGGAAAGTCAAGGCTAAGGCCGGTATTGATGACCTCCTTCACAACGATCCTCGGAATGTTGCCCCTGGCGCTCAGCACGGGAGACGGTTCAGAGATCTGGAGTCCGATGGGTATCGCGGTGATCGGCGGATTGGTCTTTTCAACCTTTGTTACCCTGCTCCTGGTGCCGGTCATTTATGGCTGGTTTATGAACAAGAGTGACAAAAGGGTACGCACCAGCGAATACCAGTTCATGGAAGATATCGGAAACCAGGTGTAACATGAACCCCTCATCATTGGATATTGATTTTTCTGCGGTGCAAAGTCAAAAGGACA
>JAGYMF010000039.1 GCA_018400695.1 Bacteroidales bacterium
ATATTCGGGAAGTTTTGCGTTGAATTCCATGATGGCTTGTTCCATCTCATTTTTGCCTGAATTTGTGCGTTTGATTACGTCAAAGCCCAATTCCCGCAAGGTAGCTTCCATTAAATTTGCATCATTCACCGGGTTTTTCAGGCTTGCTTTGGTATTATATTCAGAATTTCCGATGACTATAGCCAGTCTCTTTTCCTTTAAATCAGGGTCGTATATAACTTTTCTTTTGTCGGAAGTCTTGCTACCGGCTATATTTGTTGCTATTACGTATATGTCATTCTCTCCCTCTTTTAATATTACCGGACTTTTCCATGTAAAATCTATTTTTCCTGAACGCGGAGAATTTAGAATGTTTTGCTCAGGCTGCTGAACACCGTTTACAAGTACTTTTACTGATTTCAGGTTTGTATGAGACTCAATTTCCACTTCGATATTGAAATTATCCACATTGACCGCTACAGCTTCATTCATGGGTTTCTGCCAGGTCAGTCCCGGCAAGGTCGCTGAAGGAATGGTGAAATAGCGAAGCTCAGATTTTGTTGATCCATCAATATTCGTTGCAAGTATGTATATGCTGTTTTCCCCGGGGCTAAAATCAACCACTTTCTCAATCAGGAAAGCTCCGGATTCGCCTTCAATCTGTTTGATTTCAGGTTCACCTCTGCTTGCAACACCGTTTACATAGTAATACAAATCTTTAATTCCGGTTTCGGAGGTTACCTTCGTTTTTACCCTTGCTGAGAAACTTTCAATCGATGTATTTGCCCTTGATGGACTGATCCATTCAATGACGGGTTTTTTTGAATCGGAGACTTCACCTACAGAATTGTTTTCGGCCAGGGTCGGTTCGTTTTCCTTATTCAGGTACGAAACGCTTAAATAATCTACTTCAATTACAGATTTCAGTCCTACATTAAAACCAAGCTGTTCACCTTCCGGGAATATACCTTCCAGATCAGCGATCAGGGATTCGTTTATATAAAATTGATAACGGTTATTTATTTTTCTTACCGTTAGTTTGTTATACGCTTCGATGTTAACAATTGACTTCGATTCAGCCGATTCCAGAATCTCAACTGCTTTGTTTTGAGATGGCGTATCCCTGAGGATGAAAATATTATTCTTTTTACCCAGTTCAAACCTGAAATGATCGAACTGATCATTCTGCCCAAATACCAGTCCGCCCGTACCCTTTACAACCTTGATCAAAGCCTCAAATTCAAAATTTTTGGTATAATCAATTGGGATCGACCTGTAGCTTAGTCCGGTTGAACCCTGGTAGTTCTTACAGCTAAGAATATAACTTCCATTTTGCAGGACACCCTTCACCCATGGATTATCAGTAATCCAGTTATTCGAGTTGTTATCAAAAGCTTCTTCGAAGATGGCTGTTTTAACCGAAAATATATTGTCAGCCAGATAATCCTGCGCATAAGTTTTTACATGACTGAATATGCTTACAGCCAGTAGAATAACATAAACCTGTGTATGAAGCAGGCTGCTCATTTGATAGATTCGTTACCTTGCAATAAATAACTTGCAGTTCGAATATAATACTCAAATTGCTTAGAACCAATCCAAATTAAATCGCAACATTCAGGTTATCAATTCATAAACTTATTGTATCTGTAATATGCCTCTCCCTTCTGAAGGTCGATTCCATGGTCTGTGAAGGTTTCGTAACACGTTTTAACCATGGAATTAATTTTAAAGAAGGGGACCGCAAATGTTATGCAGGATTGTGATCTAATGATAGACCAAATAAGGGCGATAGATAACACAAGATTGGTAAATTAAATTGGAGATTTACCGGGAAATTTAATTGATCTAATAAAAGAAAACATTGCAATTATCCTCGATTGAGATTAGTGCACGATACCATTCGTGTGATTCTTGTGGCTCACTTAAAGAAAAGATACGGCTCAAAATATTAAGATTATGAGCTTAAAACATTATCTTCGTGAGCTAAAAACACCAAAATGGCTGATTCAAGAGATAAGAAAATACTTGATTTCATAAAGAAAACAGGAGAATGTTCTTCAAAAGAAATCCATGATAATGCTGATATTTCTGTCAGTTATGCAACATTAAAAAGGATTTTGACAAAACTGATAAATGAAAATTTTCTTTTATCTGTTGGTGTAGGAAGAGGAACCAAATATACAATTTCTCCGACTTTTGAGCTGTTAGCACCGATTGATATTGAAAAATATTTCGAAAAAGAAATTGATGAACGGGATATAAAGGAAGGATTCAATTTTTCAATCATTAATGAAGTGCTTGAAAGGCGTTGTGTTTTTACGGATTTAGAATTGGGAAAGCTGAATAACCTTCAAATAAAGTTTCAGAACAATATATCCCAATTAACAGAAAATGAATACAAAAAAGAATTTGAAAGACTGGCCATTGATTTGAGTTGGAAATCTTCACAAATTGAAGGCAATACATATTCTTTATTGGAAACGGAAAAACTTTTAAAAGAAAAAGAGACTGCGGCAGGAAAGACAAAAGATGAAGCAATAATGCTATTAAACCACAAAGAAGCATTGGATTTCATCATTGAAAATCCTGATTATTTACACCCATTATCTGTTTCAAGAATTGAGGACATTCACAGTATCCTGACAAAAGAACTGGCAGTAGAAAGAAATCTGAGAAAAAGGCGTATTGGTATTTCCGGGACCAATTATCGTCCATTGGATAATGAATTTCAAATATCAGAAGCACTGCAGAATTCTTGTGATGTAATAAACTCGAAGAAAAGTGTTTTTGAGAAAGCTTTACTTGCACTTGTATTGCTATCTTATATTCAACCCTTTATGGATGGAAATAAGCGAACAGCAAGAATTGTGAGCAATGCTATTTTAATGAATGAAAATTATTGTCCCCTGTCATTCAGGACTGTTGATTCCATTGATTACAAAAAAGCAATGTTGCTGTTTTATGAGCAAAATAATATTTCAAGTTTCAAAGAAATATTTATTAATCAATTTGAATTTGCTGTCGATACGTATTTTTAAAGAAAAATCAGCCGTAAGTATCAGGTTTTCATGCTTTCGATGCCATTGGCCGGGAGAATAGTACCGCGAATCATGCTGTTTTGTATATGCCAATGAAAAAGCATTGCTGCTTCATCGAAAAAGGGATCACTCCGTGATGACCGGAAAGCCACAGGATCAAGAAACTGCCAATAGTTTATATGCATTATTTGAAATAGATTGTTATATTGCAAAATACAAGCCCTGTCTTGCGGATTTGCGTTTTTCTGGGTGCATGCAGTCGCCCGCGTAGTCGGCGACTCCCCATACCACAATCCCCGGAAGCCAGGCAAAAGACGGTATGGTAAAACAATTTAAAATATAAGGTTATGAAAAGTTCGAAAAAAGGAAAATGTCCTGTCATGCACGGGGCCAACACGGAAGCACAGAACAGTGTAATGGATTGGTGGCCAAAGGCCCTGAACCTGGATATTTTACACCAGCACGATACAAAAACGGACCCCCACGAAGAGGGCTTCAACTATGCCGAGGCATTCAAACAGCTCGATCTGGAAGCGTTGAAAAATGATTTGAAGGAATTCATGACCACCAGCCAGGAGTGGTGGCCTTCAGACTGGGGCCATTATGGTGGATTGATGATCCGCATGGCATGGCATGCTGCGGGTACCTATAGAATTTCTGACGGCCGCGGTGGCAGTAACACCGGAAACCAGCGTTTCGCCCCGCTGAACAGCTGGCCCGATAATGCGAACCTGGACAAGGCGCGCAGATTGCTGTGGCCGATAAAACAAAAGTATGGCAATAAAATCTCCTGGGCCGACCTGTTTATTCTTGCCGGAAATATGGCGTACGAATCGATGGGGTTAAAGACCTTCGGATTTGCTGGTGGAAGGGAAGATATATGGCACCCTGAAAAAGATGTGTACTGGGGCTCGGAGAAAGAGTGGCTGGCAGAAACGAAAAACCGTTACGATGACGACAGCGACCGTGAATCGCTCGAAAATCCCCTGGCTGCCGTTCAGATGGGGCTGATTTATGTGAACCCGGAAGGCGTCGATGGGAATCCCGATCCGTTGAGAACAGCTCAGGACGTTCGCGCTACCTTCAGGCGAATGGCGATGAACGATGAGGAGACAGTCGCACTTACCGCTGGCGGACATACCGTGGGGAAATGTCATGGAAATGGCGATGCATCTGTATTGGGTGAAAGCCCGGAAGGTGCCGATATTGCTGAGCAGGGACTGGGATGGAAAAATCCTAAGGGCAAGGGCAATGCTGGCGATACGGTGACCAGCGGACTGGAAGGCGCATGGACCACCAATCCTACGGAATGGGACAATGGCTATTTCTACCTGTTGTTTAATTACGACTGGGAATCGAGAAAGAGCCCTGCCGGAGCATGGCAGTGGGAACCCATCAACATCAAAGAGGAAGACAAACCCCTCGATGCCTTTAACCCAGGAAAACGGCAGAATCCTATCATGACAGATGCCGATATGGCCATGATCAAAGACCCGGAATACCGAAAAATCGCTGAACGTTTTTATCACGATCCGGAATTGTTTACAAAGACATTCGCAAGGGCCTGGTTCAAACTGACACACCGTGACCTCGGACCAAAAAGCAGGTATCTCGGACCCGATGTACCACAAGAGGACCTGGTCTGGCAGGACCCTGTTCCTGCTGTTGACTATGCGCTGGACGAACATGAAATTGCTGACCTGAAAGAGGCGCTGTTAAATTGTGGATTAAGTGGTTCTGAACTGATTGCTACTGCATGGGACAGTGCCAGGACCTTCAGACAGTCAGATTACAGGGGCGGGGCCAACGGCGCACGTATCCGCCTGGCACCACAAAAAGACTGGGCGGGCAATGAGCCGGAGCGTTTGCAGAAGGTATTAAACAGGCTTACTGAAATTCAGGCAGGGTTAAAGAAAAAGGTAAGCATGGCAGATCTGATTGTACTGGCGGGTAGCGCCGCTGTTGAACAAGCTGCACATAAAGCTGGTCTGAAAATCACCGTGCCTTTCTCCCCCGGACGGGGCGACGCGACAGATGAAATGACGGATGCAGCCTCTTTCGATGTGCTCGAACCCATCCATGACGGGTACAGAAACTGGCTTAAAAAAGACTACATCGTCAACCCGGAAGAACTGATGCTCGACAGAACCCAGCTCATGGGACTTACGGCACCTGAAATGACGGTTCTGGTCGGCGGCATGCGGATGCTGGGAACCAACCATGGCGGAACAAGGCATGGTGTGTTTACAGACAGGGAGGGTGTTTTGAGCAACGACTTCTTTGTGAACCTGACAGACATGAATTTTTCATGGGAGCCCGTTGCTGACAATCTCTACAATGTGGTTGATAAAAAGACAGGAGATATCAAATGGACCGCAACCCGGGTAGACCTGGTGTTTGGTTCGAACTCGATCCTGCGGGCCTATGCGGAGTTTTATGCACAGGACGACAACAAAGAGAAGTTTGTGAAGGATTTTGTGAAGGCATGGGTGAAGGTCATGAACGCCGACCGGTTCGATCTGCAATAAGCCGGTCGTTACTCAGATCTCCGGGAGCAGCTCTCAAGGAGCTGTTCCATCATGAATTTCTTGTTATCTGGTCCTGGGTGTAATTCTGGCAGTCCACCCTCCACCCGACGCCAGATCGACTTTTATTGTGTCTTTGGGTGAAATGACCATCTCTTCACGGTTGTAATCCCTGGCATAGCGGTTGGCATTGACACCATCACTGAAAAATACCATGTCATATTTACCCGGTTCGAGGAAGGACATGTCAATTTGCAGTTCCCTTTTTTCCCAACTTGTAAGGGCGCCAACAAACCAGGTATCCCCCTTTTTACGTGCCATCAGAATGTATTCTCCAATCGCACCGTCAAGGGCAACCGTTTGATCCCATGTTGTAGGGACCCTGGCAATAAAATCGGTACATTCCTGCTCTTCCCTGTACCTGGAAGGACTGTCAGACAGCATCTGGAGCGGAGATTCGAACACCGTGTACATGGCCATCTGGTGAGCTCTTGTTCCCTGACCCATCGAACCGTTCCATGATATTTTGAACCGCCCCCTGGATTCCGTCCTGAACACCCCCGGGGTAAAGTCTACCGGACCAGTGAGCATCCTGATATAGGGCAAGGTAACAGCATGGCCAGGTTGATCGGGGTTGGTCCACCGGCACCATTCCTGACCTTTTACCCCTTCGAAGGTTAGAACATTAGGATAGGTACGGTTTAATCCGGCAGGGGGGGATGCCCCGTGAAAGTCGAGTAGGAGTTGATTTCTGGCTGCAATTTCTGCCAGCCTGAAATAGAATTTAATAATATCCTGGTCGTTTCTGTTCATATAATCTACCTTGAATCCCTTTATGCCGAGGGTTGAATAGTATTCACACGCCTCTTCCATCTGGTCGCGTATACCCAACCATCCTGTCCATGCGATGATTCCAACGCCCATTGTATCGGCATGCCTGATAAGTTCTTCGAGACGAATATCAGGGTTTGTCTGCATGACATCTTCTGTCTTTGAGAAACCTACATCAATTATGATATACTCCAGACCATTTGCTGAAGCAAAATTGATATATTCCCTGTATGTATGATAGTTTACTCCTGCCTTGAAATCGACATCCCAGAGATCACATTCGATCCACCAGTCCCATGCCACCTTTCCAGGTTTAATCCAGCCTTCATCCTCTATCCGTGACGGGGATGCAAGCAGGTAGACCATATCATTATTGGCCAGGTCTGCATCCCTGTCTGCAATCACGATGATTCTCCAGGGGAAAGAGCGTTTGCCTGTTGTTTTTGAAATATATGCCTGCCTTCCTCCTTTTACAACCTCTTCGAGATTGTCCCCGGAGAACGTTACATTCTCTTTCTCACTATCGTATACCGGAACACCTGCAAATATTCCTTTCAGCGAATAGTCATGATCTCCTTTTTTAAGGAACATGCCCGGATAATCCTCAAGGTCAGATTCTGCCAGGGCCACCTTTACAGATCCGAGGTTCAGCACTGACGGGGCCACGATCAGACTGTCTGCGCCGGCTATTAATGAGATTGGACGATGTGAATAGCTGTTTTCAAACGTGGTATAGAAGAGATCTCCTTCACCCCAGCGGTTCACATACTGTACCCATGACAGATGGTCTTCAGTAAAGTTGAATTCAACCTGTTCCGACATTACTGTCATCGGGCCACTCCTGGTAGTAAAGAACCGGTATGCAACTCCATCGTCATAAGCCCTGAATACAACGCCATAATCTCCTCTGAATGTGAGCGTCAGTTCGTTGAACCTGTTGTTTACCAGTTTTTTCTTGTAGGCCACCGGATGGACCAGATCATTCACACTTTTTCGGGTCTCTTTTTTAAGCCGTGGATTGAATCCAAGTACTTCCCCCTTATCAATTGTCATGGATATTTCTGAAGGCGCTAAAACCTGAACTTCCCCGGAATAGACTGTGTAAGAAATTTTTTCGCCTACGCTCACAACCACATTCCGTGTACCTTCCGGCGATTGAATTGTATATTCCTGGGACGAAGCAATAATTGTTTGGATCAGTAAGAAGAGAACAATGATTAATCTGGTCATGAGAAAATATGCTATATGTGATTTGCAAATATAGACGATTAAATTGCAATACCCAGATAATGCAGCTTTGATTAACCATGGCGTTACATCCGGGAAATTCTGCTAATTCAAATCCGCAAAATGCATATCATCATGCGATGTTTGTCAGAAGACTGAAGATGAAAGATGTACCGGAGAAGTTTTGTTTCAGAGGTAATTTTTCCAGCCCCGGGAATAATTGGAGTTGTTGCAGTATTTTGAACGATAAAGCAGTATGTTTTCAGATCCTGATTCCTGTAACGATCACATCGTCGATCTGCTCGGAATCGTAAGAGATCCAGTCGAAAAAGGTCCGGTGAAGGATGGTTCGCTGCTCCTCCATCGGTTTCTGGTGGATCTCCAGGAACAGCTCCTTCAGCCTTTTGATCATGAACTTCTTGTTAGCCGGTCCTCCGAACTGATCCTGGAATCCGTCTGAAAAGGTGTAAAACACATCGCCCTTCTGAAGATCAATGACATGGTTCGTGAAGGGTTCGTTCACACGCTCGTGGATCCCGATGGGCATGCGGTCGGCCTTCACCTGGATCAGTTCGTTGTCGCGGATCATGATCAGCGGATTGTTGGCCCCGGCGAACTCCAGCTTCATGGATTCCCGGTCAATCACATGCAGTGCGATGTCCATCCCATCCTTCTGCTCGCCCTCCTGACCTTTCTGCTTCAGCGCAAAGATCACCTCCGAACGCAGCTGATTCAGGATTTCCGCCGCCGAAACAATCCCCTTTGCAATGATGATGTTGTTGAGAAAAGCTATCCCCAGCATGCTCATAAATGCGCCCGGAACCCCGTGCCCCGTGCTGTCGGCCGCTACAGTAATGATCTTCCCGTTCTTCTCGCCCAGCCAGTAAAAATCGCCGCTCACATAGTCGCGGGGCAGGAACAGAATGAATCCTTCAAGGTTCATCCTCGACAGGTCGTCGGCCGGCGGCAGGATCGCCCGCTGAATCTTCTCTGCATACAACACACTGTCCATAATATCCTTGTTCTTCTCTTCAATCACCTCCTTCTGCGCCACCACCTCTGCGGTACGCTCCCTGATGATCTCCCGCAACCGCCTGGTATAGAGAATGACGATGAGGTACACGACAGCAGCTGCAATCAACGTGTAGATCACAAACGCCCACCATTTGCGGTACCAGGGGGCAAGTACACTGAATACATACGTCGCCTCACTGCTTTCATGCGTATACAGGGTCCGCGCTTTCACATGGAACGTGTACCTCCCTTCGCGCAGGTTCGTGTATTCCTTTTTTGATTCAGGCGTCCAGTCGCTCCAGTCCTTGTCATAGCCCTCCAGGAAAAAGCTGTACCTGGTGAACTCTTCATTTTCCCCCGTCAGCGCCCCAAACAGAAAGGTCAGCGAATTTTCACTGTACGGCAGTACATATTTTTGGGCTGAAGGCTGCCCGGAAACCGGCAGCTGTTCATCACCGGCGAAAGCGCCCTTGAACAGCGGACGTGTTCCTGTAACCTCCACACTGCTGATTCGTGCACTAAACGCACGGGGTTTCGCTCGTCTCGCCGGATCATACCTGAACAGTCCGTGCGAACCTCCCAGCCAGACGATCCCCGCCCTGTCCTCGTACAATGCATGGTTCAGCTCCTCCGATATGCTGCGAAAAGGTTCGTTCACCCACCGGTACGCCGCTCCTGACCGCGCAAGAAAACCAACCTTGTACTGCACCTCCGCGCCTTCATCAAATGTGACCATGTAGACCAGGGTGTCCTGCTTTGCGCTGATGCGGTGCACATAGGTGGAGCCATCGCTGAACCGTTTTCCGAATGTCGTGTCGGCCATGAACCCTGTCCCGTCATCGTTCAGACAAAAAACACCTTCGTTGGTGGCGGCCACGATTTTTTCCCCGACCATCTCCATCACGAAAGGACCATCAGGAAGGCCGTGATCTTCCCCGAAATGCTGCACCAACACCTCACGCTCAACCCCTCCCGCGAAGGCCTCTTTTCCTACCCTGACGATTCCCTCATCGAGCGTTCCCAGCCAGAGATCTCCATCCCTGCCTTCAGCAATACTGGTGATCATCTGCGTGACTCCCCCGGTTTGCTGCTCCTGTCTCCAGCGGCCGTTCTCCCTGTATACGCTTGCTAGTCCGCCTTCAAGACCTATATAGACCCGCCGGGGATCGGTGGCTGACTGGCAAAGGGTGTAGGTGTAGTCTTTGATGACTGTTTCATAGGTGTGGTCGGGAAAGATTTCGAACACCTTTTCGTTGGTGATGACCAGCAGCGCCTCATCGTCTCCGTTTTTGTACGTTAGCAGGTCCCAGCATTCCATTCCAAAGCCTTTTACCAGGCTGAAGGCGTGATGGGTAAGGGGGTTGTGGTTGTGGGAGTCGAGGAAGTAGAGCCCGGTATTGGAGGCGACATAGATGCGGTCGTGAAACCGTGTTACTGCCTGGATGATGCCATCCAGCCCCTGGGCATTCTGAAAGCTGGTAACGGGCGACTGTACCTCAACCCGGGAAATGCCGCTGCCCAGGGTGAGCCACAGGTTGCTGTGCCGGTCAAGGTACTGTCCCTGGATCACATGGTCCTGCAACCCGGTTTCCCTTGTCAGCACCTGAACAATATTAAAGAGCGAATCGACGATAAACACACCGTCACCCCATGTGCCCAGGGAGAGCATTCCCCGGCCGATCTCTTCAGCATTGTAGATCTCTGTTTCGCTGAAAATCCGGTCGTTTTGGGTTTTGATCTTCCGGATGGTTGAAGCTGCCGGGTCATCCCTGTTGAACTGAAGTTCACAAAACCCGTTTTTCTCTGTTACGATCAGTATTTTTCCGGGTGTTGTTGCGATCATGCCATACACCTGCGATTTTTCGGGGAGTTCGCCCTGGCAGACGGGTGATAAGGTGTTGTTGTGAAAAAAGCTGAGTCCGGCATCGGGGAAACTCAGAAACAGATCGTTGTTAACGAGAAAGGATTCGTGGATCTCCTGGTCTGACCGGAATACATGCAGGGAGTCGTTCTTCCAGGTGAAGATGTTGTGGTATGACTGGAAATAGACGGTTTCCCCGACGGCATGTGTCTCCCATACTTCATTGAATCCCTGATGCTCTTCTGCCAGGAGGTCGGAGAGCAGAACATATTCAAGTTGTCCGACCGAATCGGCAGCCAGGTAACCGAAGGTGTTGACCGATCCGAAAAAGATCCTTCCTTCACTGTTCCTGGCAATGGAGTGTACCGGAGATCCATCCGTGGGAGGTATCAGGGTCCAGTGGGCGCCATCATATTCCAGGATCCCGGCGTTGTTGCCAAAATAGAGTACGCCCCGGTTGTCTTCCGTGGCACACCAGTTTTGTTCGAGCGCCTTGTACTCTTTGGGGGTGAAGTTGTAAACGGGAAGGATCCCTGTTTCGGACGACTGTCCGGACAACGGTATTGCCGGTGCTGTGGTAAGGATCGCAGCTGTTAGCAGTAACAGTGATATGTTCCGGAGATGCGCCATTTTTTTAACAATGCAATCAAATTTAAGAAAATCTGGAAAACTACCAGCCGGTTTTTAAGACCTGTTTATAAAAAAGGGCGGTGTAAAAACCGAATATCTGGGTTTTTACACCGCCCTGTAATAAATAGCGGTAAGGAATTACTCCTTAATGAGAATGCGGTGGATCAGTTTCCTGCTGGTCATGATCTGCACCTGGTACAGGCCGTCGCTGTAGCCTGAGAGGTCAAGTTGTGTTTCGATCTCTTTTTGATTGCTTTCGAACCTTTCATCCAACAACATTTTACCTGTAATGTCATAGACTGTTATCCGCACTTCGGCAGCCTGTTCCATCCTGAGGTCCAGGTGGTACTCACCATTTCCCGGGTTTGGATAGATGTTCACTGACACCTCTTCATCCGGGAACAGGATCAGTCCTGTATCCGTTGTATCGGTATTTGTGGTATCTGGAGTTGTTGTCTTCTTCACGCTTTTGCGGTTCGATCTTGAGGTGTTCAGTGATGAAGCCTTCTTCTCCGTAAAGCAGCCTGTCGGGTGTTCCACTTCAATATAGTAGTCAAGAACACCGCCAGGTGCGTCGAGATCGGTGTAGGTAAACAGGTTGCTTGGCAGCTCTGTGATCTTCTGCCAGTCCGATCCTTCATCCAGTCTCCATACATCATACGTAGCCACTTCAAAACCTTCATAGTTATCCCAGATCAGGTTGATCGAATTCTCCAGACCCGTATTGATGGTCAGGTGCATGGTCTTGTGGTGCGGACTCAGTGCTGATTCGTTTCCGCAGACATCTACAACTGAAAGTTTATACCTCCACGACCTGACCCGTGGATCGGCGGTGCTGTCAATAAAGATGCCCTCTTCAGACAGTGGCACGCTGCCGATAACCTCGTACTGGCCTTTGCTGGTGCTTTCGCGGTAGACATTATAATGCGACACATCGGCCGTGACATCCTTTTCCCAGAATACCATGTTCATGCCTGTGGTGGTGTCTACAGTAACAATACAGATCGGTTGCATTTGTGGAGGCTCCTGGGTGATCACGGCCCGGTTCACCCCTTTGCAGCCTGCCTGATCTGTTACGGTGATCTCATAAACGCCTTCAGCAAGCCCGGTGATATTGGGGGTTGTCTGACCGGTCGACCAGCTGTATGTATAGAATGGATTGGTTGGTGAAGCGACGACGGATATTGCACCGTTATCGGTTCCTGAGCAGGTAACGCCCTGCACGTCAGTAATGGTTACCAGCGGTGCGTCCACGTTGTCGATGATGACAGGTTCTACAAGCTGGCAGCCTTTGTCGTCTGTTACGGTGACGGTATACACCCCTGCTTCAAGTCCGTCGGCAATACGCTCCGTATCCCCGTTGTCCCATGCGTAGGCATAGGGCCGCGTTCCTCCGGTAACATTCACGATGGCGACACCATCAGCGCCCAGGCAGGAGGAGGTTGTAACATCGGTTGTGGCACTCAGCGGGGTGGGCTGGACGACCTCAAAGCTTCCTGAAACGGGACAGTTATTGTCGTCATTTACCGTCACATTGTAGACCCCGGCCCTGAGATTGGAGAGATCTTCTGTTGTTGCTCCGTTGGACCAGAGGATGTCGTAGGGCTCTGTGCCCCCGGAAATGGAGATGTCGATGCTTCCGTTTTTGTCGCCGTAGCAACTGTTATTCACCACGCTTTCGATGGTGATTGCCGGTCCTCCGTCGTTCGCGATCAGCACCTCCTCCCTTGCGGAGCAGCCTCCGGCGTCGGTCACGTTCACGTAATTGAGGCCGGGAGGAAGGGAATCGTTTTCAGTGCCGGTTACATCATTGGACCATACATACGTGTATGGAGCAACGCCGCCGGTTGCCGAAACAGTTGCACTTCCGTTCGATTGTCCGCATGTGGCGGGGGAGAGGGGCGTTACAGATACTTCAATCGCTTCGCCAATATCAAATTCTTCATTGGCCGAACATCCGTTTGGTGTGGTGACGGTGACGGAGTAGGTTCCGAGCTCCAGATATTCGGCAATGCTGTCGGTGGTACCGTTGGACCAGTAGTATGTGAATGGTCCGTCGATATTCGTTACCTCCACCACCGCTCTCCCGTCGGCTGTATCGCAATAGGCTCCTGAAGTTTCGAGCGAGAGGACCGGGCTGGGTGTTACGGGTACCTCCATGCTGATGAAGTCATTGCATCCGGCGACCTGTTGAACGATATAGGTGACGGTGTGTGTCCCTGCATTTTTGAACAGCCATTTAAAGGATTTTTCGTCGGTTGAGGTCATGATATCGGCCACCATGTCGCCGGTCAGGTCCCAGCCCTGGCTTGAACCGTAGGCGATGTTCAGGGAGCTGTCGATAAACACGGTGGAGTCGCCAAGACATGCTTCCGAGAACCAGACATTGAATTCCGGGGGCACACAGAAAAATTCATACGCTCCAAGGTCGGGTTTTTCAGAATTCCTTTCGAGGCTGTCGATATCGTGTGTAACCATTGTCAGGGGTATGGCTGCCTCGTGGAACTGTGCCTGCGACGAGTGCAGGTCATCGTTGGAATAGAATTTTGGATGGACCGACATGGAATTTGCATCGAGGCTGCTGACTGATCTCCAGGCAGCGAGATCGGTATACGCGGTATAGTTTCCGTATACGAGGGTTTCACCTGTTGTGTAAATGTTGTTATGGTCAGACACAGCAATATCTGTTATGTCGGTGATCTCCATGGCATAGCCAGGTCCTGAATTGGCCACGATATTGTTGATGAATTCAAGTTCAGCGTTTGAGTTGTTCGTGTAGATCCCCCTGGCATAGGAGGCATGGCTGCTGGTAATGTTGATGCTGTTGTTGTAGAAACGGGTCCTCTTGCAGCTATTTAGGGTTTGCTGAGACAGTCAGCAAACCATTTTATAATATTTCAATTTCTGATTCGTATTTGTGC
>JAGYMF010000004.1 GCA_018400695.1 Bacteroidales bacterium
GTAAGCTGCTG
This sequence comes from Bacteroidales bacterium, assembly GCA_018400695.1. Classification (GTDB taxonomy): domain Bacteria; phylum Bacteroidota; class Bacteroidia; order Bacteroidales; genus M55B112. Next base: position 12 of record JAGYMF010000004.1, read on the forward strand.
TGCAGTACCAGCTTTCAGGATCGATCCCTCGAATAACAGGTAGGCGCGGTCGGTGATCGAAAGGGTCTCATGTACGTTGTGGTCAGTGATCAGAATACCGATATTCTTCTCCTTCAGTCTGGAAACGATCTCCTGGATGTCTTCCACCGCGATAGGATCCACACCGGCAAATGGTTCATCGAGAAGAATAAACCGGGGACTAAGCGCCAGGGCCCGTGCTATTTCGGTCCGCCTTCTCTCCCCTCCGGAGAGCTGGATCCCGATACTTTTCCTGATGTTCTGCAGTCCGAATTCTTCCAGGAGCGATTCAGTAATATCCTTCTGCTCTGCCCTGGAATAGGAAGAGACTTCGAGGACCGCCTTGATATTGTCTTCAACACTTAGTTTCCGAAATACCGACGCCTCCTGTGCCAGGTAACCGATCCCCATCCGCGCGCGCTTGTAGATCGGTTCTGAAGTTATTTCCCGGTCGTCAAGAAAAATCTTTCCCTCATTGGGGGTGATCAAACCAACGATCATGTAAAAAGTAGTGGTCTTCCCTGCACCATTGGGCCCCAGTAAACCAACAATCTCCCCCTGTGAAACATCCACTGATACGTGATTAACCACCGTCCTTGAACGGTATTTCTTCACCAGGTTATGGGTATGAAGCTTCATTTTTTCCATGTCAATCCTTTTTTTTAACCACGTTAACAGCGCCCTTAACCACCCGCTTCAGCAGCCTCCTTTTTTTTCCGGTCCTTTATGATGCGCCTGCTGATCCCGATACCCACCTCATAAAGCAAGATCAGCGGAAGAGAGACCATCACCTGGCTAAAGATATCCGGTGGTGTGATCAGGGCTGATAGCGCAAGGATCAGTACCAGCGAATGGCGCCTGTATTTTTTCAGAAACTCAGGCGTAATCAGTCCGATCTTCGTAAGAAAATAGGATAGTACCGGCAATTCAAAGACGATTCCGGAAGCCAGCACGACAGAAGAGATTGTCTGTACATATGACCGCAAGGTCGGGTTGCTGATTACCTCCTCGCTTACACGATAGTTGCCGAGAAAATGGACCGACAAAGGTGCAATCAGGTAATAGCCAAACGCCACACCCAGCATAAACAACAGGGATGTGTAAAAAACGGCACCGCTGGCTGTTTTCTGCTCTTTTTCGTACATGGCCGGCTTGATAAACTTCCAAAACTCATAAAAGATATAGGGAAATGATACAATAAAACCGGCAATCAGGCTCACGATGATGTGCATAGAGAACTGCTCTGCCATCTTTACCGTTTGCAGGTTAAAGGGACGTGAATTGATACAGAGCCGCTGAATATTCATCTCCTGGCCCAACATGCATAGCAATCTGTTGGTGGGAAATTCCGGTGTCTTTGGAGCAATAATGATCACATCAAAGATCACCCGCTTGAAAATAAATGCCAGTATAGCAAGAAAGAGAATAGCCACGATGGAGCGCAACAGGTGCCAGCGCAATACCTCGAGATGCTCCAAAAAAGACATTTCAGCTTTTTTCTCTTTAACCATAATTTAAGCTATCTTTGAAAAAGTGATGCAAAGTAACAAAAAATTATGGCTCTGTAACAGCCTGATTATTCTTTAAAATATTCTATTTTTGTTTCAGGAGATTCAGCCAATCACTGCTTTATCGCAGCATGAGCGATCAATTCATTTCTGAATTTTTTGCCAATCAGGAATTTATTTAACATACTTAATTATAGTATTCAACTATTTTTTTTTATTTTTAGTTAAGTTAAATCATAAGGAGTACCATTATAATGCAGGTCACCGACCAGGTTTTAATTGATTTTCTGAAGCGTTACTTTGGCTTTGACAGCTTCAAGGGGAATCAGGAAATGATCATTAAGAACGTTCTGCGTGGGAACGATTCATTCGTCCTCATGCCCACAGGCGGCGGCAAATCGCTGTGCTACCAGTTGCCGGCCATGATGATGGAAGGAACAGCCATTGTGATATCACCGCTTATCGCACTGATGAAAAATCAGGTGGATGCCATGCGCTCATTCAGTACGGATGAAGGCGTGGCCCATTTTCTGAACTCTTCCCTGACCAAGAGTGCCATTGCTAAAGTAAAGGAGGATGTGCTGAGCCGCCGAACAAAAATGCTCTATGTAGCACCCGAATCCCTGACCAAAGAGGACAATGTGGAATTCCTCAAAAAAGTAAACATCTCATTTTACGCTATTGATGAGGCACATTGCATTTCGGAATGGGGACATGACTTCAGACCGGAGTACCGCCGTATACGGCCGATTATCAATACCATCGGCAATGCACCCATCATCGCACTCACCGCAACAGCCACGCCAAAAGTGCAGAGTGATATCCAGAAAAACCTGGACATGCTGAATGCACAGGTGTTTAAATCATCCTTCCGCCGCCACAACCTCTATTATGAGATCAGACCCAAGGTTCACGCAACCAGGGAGATCATCAAATTCATCTCTGCAAACAAGGGAAAATCGGGAATCATCTACTGCCTGAGCAGAAAAAAGGTGGAAGAGCTTGCACAAACGCTCGCCGTAAACAATATCAGGGCCCTGCCATACCATGCAGGATTGGATGCTGCTACGCGATCGAAAAACCAGGACCTCTTCCTGATGGAGGAGGCAAGCGTGATCGTCGCGACCATCGCATTCGGGATGGGAATTGACAAACCGGATGTCAGGTTTGTGATCCACTATGACATACCCAAAAGCCTGGAAGGGTATTACCAGGAGACCGGTCGCGCAGGAAGGGATGGCGGAGAAGGAAAATGCATCACTTTTTACAGGTATAAGGACATCCAGAAACTGGAAAAATTCATGCAGGGAAAACCGGTCGCTGAACAGGAAATCGGTAAGCAGCTCCTGCTGGAAACAGTGGCCTACGCTGAATCTTCCGTATGCCGGCCCAAAATGCTCCTGAACTATTTTGGAGAGGTGATGGAAGAAAATTGCGGCAATTGTGATAATTGTTTACATCCAAAAGAAAAATTTGAAGGAAAAGAGTATTTGATATTAGCATTAAAAAGTATATTAGGGGTCAGAGAAAGATTCAAACCGGAACACATTGCCAACGTCCTTGCAGGCAATGCCACAAGCGCGGTTAAATCGTTCAAACATCATCATAATGAGTTCTTTGGAGCAGGAAAGGAGAAGGATTATAAGTTCTGGAATGCCGTCTTCCGGCAAGCACTTATCGCCCGCCTGATATACAAGGATATTGAAAATTATGGTCTTTTAAAACTGAGTGATAAAGGAAAAGAGTATTTAAAGAACCCTTATTCGATAATGTTAACACAGGATCATGACTATGACATAGTCTCCGACGAGGAATCTGTCCAGGGTGGAGGCGGTACAGGATCAGTGGATGATGAGTTGATTCACATCCTCAAAGACCTGAGAAAAAAGATGGCCAAAAAGCTGGATCTGCCACCTTTTGTGATCTTTCAGGATCCATCCCTGGAGGATATGGCCATCCAGTACCCTGTCACGACAGAAGAGATGAAGAATATTGTTGGGGTAGGCACAGGGAAAGCGCAAAAGTTCGGAAAGGAATTTGCCGAAACCATCAAAAGATATGTAGACGAGAAGGAGATTATCCGTCCGCAGGATATGGTCGTGAAATCTGTCGTGAACAAGTCTGGATTAAAGGTATTCATCATTCAAAGCATCGACAGGAAAATCCCCCTTGATGATATCGCTGACACTAAGAACCTGGAGATGATCGAGCTGATTGAAGAGATCGAGGCCATCGTCAATTCCGGAACCAGGATCAACATCAACTATTACCTGGAAGAAGCCATGGATGATGACCGGGTGGAAGAGATTTATGCATACTTCCACGAGGCTGAATCGGAATCTATCCGGGATGCCATTGATGAACTCGGAGAAGAGGATTTTACCGAAGAGGAGATCCGCCTTGTAAGAATCAAGTTTTTCTCAGAACTGGGCAATTAACCCGGGTTCCTCCCTGAACGACACACTGAATGAAGGAAATAACAATATTTCCTTCATTTTTATGTTATTTACCTGTTATGAATACGACGAACACCATTCTTGAAATCAGGCAACTATCCAGATCATACCGGTCAGTCAAAGCCATTCGGGAACTATCCCTCAGCATCAATGCCGGACAGGCTTTCGGACTCCTCGGCCCCAACGGAAGCGGAAAAACAACAACCCTGTCCATTATTGCAGGCATTCTGAAACAGGATGCTGGAACATACAGCTGGTTCGGCGAGGATCCACCAACCCCCCAACAGCGAACAAAGATCGGTTCTCTCATCGAAAACCCGCACTTCTATCCCTACCTCACCCTGGAGCAGAACCTGAAGATCATCTGCGAAATCAAGCAAATCGGCTATAACGATATCGATCGCGTCCTGGAGGAGACAAAACTATCTGAGAGAAAAAAGTCGCGCTTCAAAACGCTTTCCCTTGGAATGAAGCAAAGACTGGGAATTGCTGCCGCCCTGCTGGGAGATCCGCAAATACTCGTGCTCGACGAACCCACCAACGGACTGGATCCTGAAGGGATCGCCGAAGTAAGGGATACTGTCATGGCCCAGGTAGAAAAGGGAAAAACACTGATCCTTGCATCACACATTCTTTCCGAAGTGGAAAAGATATGCTCACACGTGGCCATCCTTAAAAACGGGGAACTCCTGGCCTCCGGCTCAGTCGAAGAGATTCTCGCAGAAGAAGAGGTTGTCGAGTTTTCATGTGCCGAAAATGAGAAACTGAAAGCTATCCTGCAAAACAGCGATATCGTTCTTCATACCAGGACCGAGAATGGCTTGCTGGTTGCTACCCTTGCGCCAGGCATGCAAAGCAGCGACCTGAACAAATTTGCCTTTGAAAACCTCTTTGTTATCACGCACCTCCGTAGCCGGAAAAAAAGCCTGGAAGCCCATTTTCTGGAACTTGTTAAATAATGGTTATTCGCATGAAAAAATTATTACGTATTGAGCAGATCAAAATACTGAATTATTTGCCATTCCAGGTATTACTGGGCCTGTATGTCCTGGCGATTATCCTCGGACTGGTCATCTATCCGCTGTTCGACAAGCAGGTTCCAATAGTTTCTCTTACCGACCTGTTCCGGTTTCCTGATGTGTGGCCCTTCATGACATGGATCACGGAACCCTATAACACCATGCTGGCCCTGATCGTGATCATGGTCACAACGAATGAATTTACCAACCATACCTTTAAAACACAGGTGATCTTTGGTCTTGGAAGGGCTGAACTCCTCTGGCAGAAACTCGCACTGATCTTCATCCTGGCAATGGTGGCCACACTGCTTGTCACCATAACTTCCGTCCTGCTCGGCCTATCCTACAGCTATAAACTCACACTGAATATCGCCCTGGAAAATTCGTGGATGATGCTCCCCTATTTCCTTAGCTCAGTCGCCTATATGACATTCGGCTTGCTTTTTGCAATTCTGATTAAAAATACCGCATCAGCAATCCTTGGCTTTATAGGTTTCAGAACTTTCCTGGAACCAGTCCTGTTTCTGATCCTCCGGAAATATGAGATTAAATGGTTTCTTCCCATGCGGGCAAACACCAGGCTCACACCCCTTCCCAACCTGATAGAGATGTTTGAACAGAAGCTGGATGGGGATGGAGAAGCCATGGAGGCCTCTGCCATGGAAATCCTTCCCAAGGGTCTTCCCATGTGGGCCAATATTCTGCTGGTGCTTGGATATGTTGCACTTACAGTTTTCATCTCCTTCAGGCTCATGCAGAAAAAAAAGCTGACCTGATCTTGATCTGACGGCACTATGCCTGCTGTCTGCTGTCCAGTGCATCCCTTAACCCGTTGCCGACAAGGGTAAAGGCCAGGACCATCAGCATGATGGCAAATCCGGGAATAAAGGCAAGATAACCCATCTCAACAATGATATACCCATAATGTTCCTTGATCATACCCCCCCAGGTCGGAACAGGGGGCTGAACTCCGATGCCCAGGAAGCTCAGCCCTGCCTCAAGCAGGATGGCTGTTGCGAAATTGGCAGCAGAGATGATCACAACAGGGGAGAGTATATTGGGAACAATATGCCGGAACAAAATCCTCCCGGGCCGCATACCGGTTACCCTTGCCGCTTCCACATACTCTTTCTCCCTTACCGACAGCACCTGTCCGCGTACCACACGGGCAACCTCCACCCACATTGTAAGTCCCACGGCAATAAATACCTGCCAGTAACCCTTTCCCAGCACCAGGGTGATCGATATTACCATCAATAATGTCGGCACCGACCAAACAACATTCACCAGCCACATAATCAACTTGTCGACCCACCCCCTGAAATAACCGGCAATACCGCCCAGCAATATCCCTATAAAAACGGAGATCAACACCGCAATGAAACCAACTGCGAGACTCACCCTGGTGCCCAGGATCATTCTACTGAGCATGTCCCTGCCAAACCTGTCGGTTCCAAGCAGAAAGCGCTTGCTGATTATCCGCTCCTCTTCCACCATTTTTTGCAATGCATCAACTGACAAATCAATCTCTCTGGAGTGATCAACCAACTGCACACGCACAGTCCCGTCAACATATTCATATGCATTCATGTCAACCGAAAAACAGACATCAGCAAGCAGATAGCTTGAATAGAAACGGTCTTCGCTGTACTTCGAATACTCAAGCACAACGATTCGGTCCTCCTCAAAACGCCAGGAGCTAACCGGTACCAAAGTATGATCCGGACTCATTCCTGTAAAGACGCGCTTCAAAAACCCCTCTTCCGGCATCCGCCCGTTGCTGACCACTTTCAGGAAATCGCACACAAAACCCGGCTTCTCAAGGGCAATCTCAAGTACCTGCGAATTGGCGTGCCGTACCTTGTCAGGACTTATCATATATCCTCCCACAGATATCACCACTGTAACAAAAATAAAGATCAGTCCTGCAACTGAAACAGGATTCCGTTTGAACCTGTTCCATGCCAGCCGTGTTGGTGATATGCCTTTCTCCTTCAACTCCAGGTGTGTTTAAAAAATCGTCTATCCACTGCCAGATGAATAATCCCTGTCTTTCCAACGGTATTTTCCAAAAAGAGAAAACAGTCCTGCCAGGGTAACATAAAAATAATAAAATAAAGCAGCCAGAGGAAACCATCTCAGCTGCACAGTCCTGTTAAACTTTTTTGCGGTATGGTACAGTAACCTGAAATCAACTACAGATTTGAGGATCCATGATCCTGCAAACAGCCAGATATACCTGTGATCGAAAAAGGAGCCGATCAGCGCAAGGGTGACCATTGTATTGGTGGTCCATACCAACACCGATAGTGCCATAATTGCAGAATCTGCATATAAACGGGTTTTGGATCCCCACCGAACCCGTTGTTGAAAAAAGGTAAGGAAATTTCCTGTCGGGGCTGTCATCACCAGTTGATCTGCAGATGCAAGGAAGGCAACCCTCTGTTTTCTTTTCCTGGCCTGCAGCATCAGAAAGATGTCATCACCGGAGGCAGAGGGAATATCCAACAGCACGTTTCGCACCTCTTCATAGAAGTTCCTGCTGTATGAAAGATTTGCTCCGCTGCACATCACTGGCTTACCAAGCAAAAAAGAGGCCATCCCGGTACCGGTAAGACTCATCAGCTCAACGGACTCAACCATATTCCATATCCCCCTTGCCGGCTCTGCCAGTACCGGACCTGCGATCAATTCCACATCGCTGCCATTTGCCATGGCGGTATGACCGGAAAGAAAACTTTTGGGCAACACACAATCGGCATCCGTCTGAATGACCCATGTCCCCTTTGCATGCGCAAAAGCTGCATCAATGGCCTGCTTCTTACCCGACTGATGCTCCTCAAGGCTGATGTATCTGTAATTATCTGATCGTTCACATATCTGCTCCAGGAAAGCTCCCGAACCATCTCCTGAATGGTCGTCAGCAAAAATTACCTCATAATGGGTTGATGAAAGATCCTGTGCGCCCAGTGACGCCAAAAGGGTTTCCAGCCGGTCCATCTCATTTCGTACTGGTATTATCAGGGTAACCATGAAAGGTGACGACGAATCCAGGTCCACTGGTTGCTGTTGCAGTTTCTTCAACGCAGTGCCGTAACGTATCATCTGAATACAATACAAGAGCAGTACCGCCAGCCCCATGCTGGCAAGCCAGATGAAGGTCATGGCTTCAGATATTTGTCAAGGATACTGTAGAGTTTAGTGAAGTCAAGTGGTTTTCTCAGAAAATGGGTGCATCCGGCCTCCATGCATGCAATCCGGTCGTCATCAAAGACGTTGCCGGTAGTGGCGATGATGGGAATACTGGTATCACTCTTCCGTATTTCCCGGGTGACATCAAGGCCATTCATCTCGGGGATCTGTACATCCATCAGGATAATTTTAATACCCTTGTCGGTCCTGAATTTTTCAATAGCCTGGGAGCCGTCCCGGGCATGCACCATGGTAAGATTGGCCTTTTCACAGTGTGCCTCCAGTAATTTATAGGACATAAAGTTGTCTTCTACAACCAGTATCTTCTGCCCATTATACACATTCATAATCCAAAGATAATGTTTTTTATCCCAACAAAACACCTACCAGGGTAGCGGACAACAGGGCTGCCAGCGTACCGGCCAGCAATGCCCTCAATCCAAGCCTGGAAAGCTGTATGCGCTTACCGGGTGCCAGCGCTCCAATTCCGCCAATCTGAATACCAATCGATGCAAAATTCGCAAATCCACACAACATATAAACAGACATAATAATCGATTTCGGATCGGAGAACAATCCCGTGCTCTTCATTTCCGCCAGGCTGACATATGCCACAAACTCTGTCATGATCAGTTTTTTTCCAAGCAATGAACCGGTCAGGGTGATATCCTCCAACGGCACCCCGATCAGCCACATCACCGGGGCCAACCCATATCCGAGCAAAAACTCCAGGCTCAGTTCATTGTACCGCCCACTTGTCAGCCTGGTAACCAACTCATTCAGGGTGGTCCAGTCACCTATCTTCACGAAAATAAAATTGATCAGCGCAATAAATGCGATAAATACAAGAAGCATGGCTGCTACATTCACCGCCAGCTTTACTCCCTCTGCTGTCCCGTTCGAAATAGCATCCAGCACATTCTTTCCAATGTTCTCCTGGCTCACCTTAATGGTTTTATCAACAGACTCCGTATTGGGAACCAGTATCTTCGAAATAACCACCACACCAGGAGCTGCCATTACAGAAGCAGCCAGCAGATGCTTGGCGAAGATCAGCTCCTGCACTGAATCCCCGCCACCGAGAAAACCGATGTATGCCGCCAGGACCCCTCCGGCAAGGGTAGCCATTCCTCCGGACATCACCAGCAGGATCTCCGACTCATTCATCTTTTCCAGGTACGCTTTGATCATCAACGGTGACTCTGTCTGCCCAAGGAATATATTTCCTGCCACAGACAAGCTCTCTGCGCCTGACAATCCCATGGCACGCGACATCAGATACCCCAATCCCCTGACAATGTACTGGATTACCCCAAGGTAAAACAATACGCTGGTAATGGCTGAAAAGAAAATGATGGTAGGCAGAATATTAATGGCAAAGGTCTGTAAGGGCTTTGCTATATCCCCCTCCGGTCCGCTGCCGAATAAAAATTCTGTTCCCACGCTTGTAAAAAAGAGAATCTTAACAAAGATCTTACCCACAACCTCAAATACAGCCTGGATCACCGGCACATAAAGGATCCCAATAGCCAATAGCAGCTGGATAGCCAGCCCGATCCCCACCGTCTTCCATGAAATCGCTCTCCGGTTTTTACTGAACGCCCAGGCAATAGCGATCAGCACGATCATCCCCAGCAAGCCCCTCAGCACCTTCGTCATGCTGAAACTGAATGCAATCTTTTCAGGGATGATCTGCGTCATCTGGGGAGACGCATCGTCGGCAAGGGTCACGATGGTATCGGATGACTGTATTGCTTCGCCCGGCACCTGGCCCTGTGGCGTATTTGAAAACAGTGGCAAAGCGATCAGCCCGGCAACCAGGATGAAGCCTAACAAGGTTCTTCTCATAGTTTTGCTTTATTCTTTCTGACGACGTTGTATCTCATCCCTGATCTCTGATGCTTTTTCATAATCTTCATCTGCTATGGCTTTTTCAAGCATCAACTGTAATTCTTCAGGTGATTTCCCGGCAAAATCCGGACGCTTAGAAGACTTCTTAAATGTAAATTCCGTAGGCTCCTCTTCCTTTGCAGGATCTCCGTGACTCTCGTCGTCCTGCCCCTGCATCTGGTCAAAATCAAGGACGATTCCCGCCTTATCGACGATCTCCTGTGTGGTATATATGGGACATTTGAAACGAAGGGCAAGCGCTATCGCATCCGATGTACGGGCATCCAGCGATACCTGGCTGTCGCCATTGTCGAATAGCACATTGGCAAAGAAAACACCTTCTTCAAGTTTGCTGATGTTCACTTCGATCAGCCGGATACCATATGAAACAGAGAAATTTTTGAAAAGATCATGTGTCAATGGCCGTGGGGGATTCAAACCCTCCAGTTCGATTGCGATGGCCTGTGCCTCAAATCCACCTACAATAATAGGAATTCGCCGGGTCCCCTCCTCCTCAGCCAGAACAAGCGCATAGGCGCCTGACTGGGTCTGACTGTAGGATATTCCAAGCACGTTCAGTTTTACTTTACCCATTCCAATGTGTAAAAGGTTACAAGTGGTTCACGTTTCATCTTTCTCTCTCCGCCAAACCGGATGCAAAGAAGACATTCAACAAAATTAAAATTTTTAAAAAGGAATCACAGTAAAAGAAAGTAAATTTCACAGGCAATTTCATCGGGACCCCGATCATGCAAACGAATTGATGCTCACCGAAATATTTTTCATAATAATTTTGCCATATCTTACAAACTTTTCTATCTTTGCAAACCGAATTTGAAAACACTGAAAATAAACAGATAATGTACGCAATCGTTGATATCGCCGGACAACAGTTCAAAGTGGAGAAAGACCAGAAACTTTTTGTGCACAGGCTGGAAGGTGATGCTGGGTCAGAAGTCTCTTTTGACAAAGTATTACTTATTGAAAATGAAGGTAAAATCACCTACGGAAATCCGGTGATCAAAGATGCTGCTGTTTCAGCAAAAGTTGTGGAACATCTTAAAGGTGACAAAGTCCTTGTATTTAAGAAGAAAAGAAGAAAAGGATACCAGAAACTGAACGGCCACAGGCAGTATCTCACACGAATTGAGATCACCGCCATTGATGAAAAAGCGGAGAAAAAGCCTGCTGCCAAAGCAGAAGAAAAGAAGGCTGCTCCAAAAGCGAAAGCTGCTGAAACGAAAGCGCCTGCTGCAAAAGCGCCTGCTGCAAAAGCGTCAACGGTAAAAAAGGAGCCTGCTGCAACAAAAGCCACAGCGGAGAAGAAGCCTGCTGCTGATAAGAAAGAGACAGCTGCCAAAGCCCCTGCGACGAAAAAACCTGCCGCAAAAAAACCTGCTGCTGAGAAGAAAGCTGCACCGGCGAAAGCGCCTTCAGCAAAAAAACCGGCAACAGCAAAAAAAGATGACAGCAAAGACAAAGCTGCAGACAAGGAATAAACTGAGGAACAATAAAATTATTAAGATATGGCACATAAGAAAGGAGCCGGTAGTTCAAGAAACGGTCGCGAATCGGAGAGCAAAAGACTCGGTATCAAGATTTTCGGAGGACAGGAAGTCGTTGCCGGAAATATTATTGTCCGCCAGAGGGGTACGGTGCATAATCCCGGCCTGAACGTGGGGATGGGAAAAGACCATACACTGTATGCGCTGGTAGATGGGAAAGTAAAATTCCGGAAAAAAGCCGACAACAAATCTTACGTTTCCATCGAACCGCTGGAAAATTAGTTCGATAAGTACAAAAGTTTTAAGAAAATTTCCTGTAATCAGCTACCTTTATAGCCGATTACAGGTTTTTTTATTGAAACCTGCCTTATACAATAATGGATTCCTGGCAGTTTTTACATTGATAACCATACATACTGGTAACCTATGCTTACAATTCCCTATTTGAGAGAGCACCGTGAAACGGTAATCCAACGGCTGAAGATCAAAAACATGGATGCAACGCCGTTGATTGATCAACTGCTTGAGGCTGATGTGATACGAAGGGAGAATCAGTCAAAAACCAATGAGCTCCAGGCTGAGATGAATCAGCTGAGTAAAGAGATCGGACAGCTTTTCAAAAATGGAGAACATGAAAAGGGCAACCAGGCAAAACAACGCACTGCCGACATCAAAGAGTCTATCAGGGTATTAACAGCAGGAATGCAGGAGGTGGCTGCACAGATAAATGAACTGCTTGTGCAAATTCCCAATGTTCCCCACGAACTGGTTCCCCCGGGGAAAACGGAGGCCGACAACCAGCTGATCAGGGAACATGCCGAACTTCCCTCACTGTTCGACGGGGCCATGCCCCATTGGGAGATCGCCAAAGCATACGATATCATTGATTTTGACCTGGGTGTAAAACTTACAGGTGCCGGTTTTCCGGTTTACAAGGGTGCCGGGGCACGCTTGCAGCGGGCGCTCATTTCCTATTTTCTTGACCGGAACATCCGGGCAGGCTACAAGGAGATTCTCCCTCCGCTTATGGTCAATGCCGATTCCGGATTCGGTACCGGTCAGCTTCCCGACAAAGAGGGACAGATGTACCATGTGCAGTCGGACGATTTCTACCTGATCCCCACAGCTGAGGTGCCGGTAACCAACATTTACCGCGACGTAATCCTTGAATCTTCGCAACTACCCATTAAAAATACCGCTTACACTCCCTGTTTCAGAAGAGAGGCGGGATCTTACGGAAAAGATGTCAGGGGCCTGAACCGGGTGCACCAGTTCGACAAGGTGGAAATTGTACAGATCGAGGCTCCTGAAAACAGTTATGAAGCTTTGGAAGAGATGGTGCGCCATGTTGAATCCCTGATCATTGAACTTGGTCTGCCCTACAGAATCGTCAGGTTGTGCGGTGGTGACCTGAGTTTTACTTCGGCTATGACCTATGATTTTGAAGTCTATGCTGCTGCCCAGAGAAAATGGCTTGAGGTCAGCTCTGTATCAAACTTCGAATCCTTCCAGGCCAACCGCCTGAAGCTACGGTACCGGAAAGAAGAAGAGAAAAAAACGGTACTGGCACATACGCTCAACGGAAGCGCGCTGGCCCTTCCCCGGATCGTTGCTTCACTGCTGGAAAACAACCAGACAAAAGATGGCATCGTGGTCCCTGAAGTGCTCCGAACATACATGGGCACCGACATGATCACCAAATAGATGCTGCACGTGGGCAACAGAAGCAACCAGCAAAAAGCCTACCTGCTTGCAATCACCGCTGTACTTTTCTGGTCAACGGTTCCCACCGCATTTAAACTCGGACTGCGGTACCAGGACAATTACCAAATGGTTACCGGGGCTGCAATCGTCTCGACCATCGTCCTGGGCATCACCCTGCTCGCACAACGAAAGATCGGCCACCTGAGAAATCTGACGCGCAGGGACCTGTTGAGAACGGCTTCTCTCGGCCTGCTTAACCCGGCCTTCTACTACCTGGTGCTGTTCAAGGCCTACGATCTGCTGCCCGGACAGGTGGCACAGCCGCTGAACATGACGTGGCCCATTGTGCTGGTCCTGATCTCTATCCCGCTGCTGCATCAAAAGATCGGCTGGCTGAGTATCATCTCTATGATCATCAGCTTCTCCGGTGTCATCGTACTGTCTCTGCAGGGAGGAACGCTCTTCAGTGAGCAATCAAATTTCAAAGGGGTTTTGCTGGCCCTTGGAACAGCTTTTCTGTGGGCCTTCTACTGGATCTTCAATATGAAGAACCGGCTGGATGAAGTGGTCGGCCTTTTCCTGGTATTCGCATTCTCCACCCTCTACCTGATCGCCGGAACGATTTTCCGGGATCCGGGATTCCCTGAAGGCCCTGAAGCATGGACCGCTGCAGCATACATCGGGGTGTTTGAAATGGGCTTTGCCTTTGTGCTCTGGCTGAAAGCGCTGCAGCTCTCATCTACCACGGCAAAGATCTCCAACCTGGTTTTTATCGCCCCATTCATCAACCTCATATTCGTCCACCTGATCCTTGGCGAATCCATCTATATTTCCACTATCTTTGGAATCATCCTCGTGGTTACAGGAATCATCGTTCAAAACAATGCGAACAAAAACAGCATCACAAACGGATAAAATCATCCTGGGTATCGATCCCGGCACAAACATGATGGGGTTCGGTGTGGTGAATGCTTCCGGCAAAGAGCCTGCCTATATTGATATGGGAGTACTCGACTTCACAAAAGAGAGTGACCATTACCAGAAAATCAACGCTGTTTTTAAGAGCACCCGACGGCTGATCGAAAATTACTCCCCGCAAGAGCTGGCCATTGAAGCGCCGTTCTTCGGAAAAAATATCCAGTCCATGCTAAAACTCGGCCGTGCACAGGGAGCTGCCATTTCCGCTGCACTCCTGATGAACCTTCCGGTGTACGAATATGCTCCCCGGAAAATCAAACTGGCCATTACTGGTATGGGACAGGCATCCAAGGAGCAGGTTGCTTCCATGCTCGCCAGGATGTTCAAAATAACCGATATGCCTTCCAATCTGGATGCATCCGACGGACTGGCTGCTGCGGTATGCCACTTCTATGAAAAAAGATCTCCTGTAAAAAAGGGAGGTGCCGTAAACTGGGAAGATTTTGTCAGAAAGAACCCCGGAAGAATAAAATAACCTATTCGTCAGAATGACGCAGGCTACATCTTATCAGCCATCATGTTGTCATCCTGATCTCTTCACTGATCCTGATGCAGGCACCATTTCGTCAGCCATCATGATGACATGCTGACCTCCGCCCTGATCTTCTCTGCGATCTCCTCAAATTCCTCCTTGCTCAACTTCAGCTTGGGCCTGCTGAATTCAATATCATAAAGATCGTTGATGGGACAAAGATGAATATGGGCATGCGGCACTTCAAGACCGAGGACCGCCACGCCGACACGCTTGCAGTCCATCGTCCTGTCAATAGCCAACGCAACTTTTTTGGAAAATTTCATCATATCTCCCAACAACATGTCGTCCAGTTCAAAAAGGTAGTCGATCTCCACTTTCGGGACAACAAGGGTGTGTCCCTTTGCCAGGGGATTGATATCCAGAAATGCCAGAAACTGGTCATCCTCTGCAATTTTGTAGCATGGTATTTCACCATGGATGATCCTGGTAAATATTGAGGCCATGGTATTTTGGTTTAAACGGAAATTTCCACAATCTCGAATGACATGTTCCCTGAAGGCACATTGATTTCAGCAACCTCCCCAACCTTCTTGCCAAGCAACCCTTTTGCAATCGGCGTCATCACAGAAATTTTACCCGATTTAATATCCGATTCACTCTCGGAAACAATCGTATATTCAACGATCTTATCTGTCTTCCGATTCTTGATCTTCACCTTGTTCATGATCTGCACTGTGCTGGTATCAATACGCGATTCATCGATGATCCGGGCATTAGCCACGAGATCTTCCAGCCTGGCGATCTTCATCTCCAGCATCCCCTGCGCCTCTTTGGCAGCATCATACTCAGCATTTTCTGAAAGATCTCCCTTGTCCCGGGCTTCAGCGATCTGTTCAGATATAGCGGGCCTTTCAACTTTTGTAAGTTGTTCCAGTTCTTTCCTTAATTTTGCCAGCCCCTCTTCGGTCATGTATGACACTTTTGACATAGCTTTTTCCTCTTTAGATAATAACTTTAAAAACAAAAAAGAATCCCGATCCACACGGAACTCTTTAGAAATGCAAAGTTAAAAAAATATTAGTATTCTTTTCTATTAATTATGGTTGAATATATTACAGCCGTACCAAGATCGAAATCCTTTATAATCTCGAAGTAGTCAACATGGGAAACTTCATCCATGTCGATGACCTTGATTTCATCCTCATCGGTTGTTCTCCTGGCCTCAGAAGATTTCAGATCTTCGTAATCTGATTTTTCTCTTTCATCCAGATCATAATACCCCTCATACTGCGAATAAACATTCGATGGATCATTCCACGCAAACTCATAAGCGGGTGCCGCTTTTTCCTCTGCTGAACGGGATGCTTCTGCAGCAGGCGCTTCTGCAAATTCTTCGGTCAACTCATCTCCATCTTCTTCCATACCCTGATCCGTCACAAAAACCTCTTCGTCGTCTGTTTCCAGTTGAGTGCCTCTTGCTTCATCACTAAAAGCACCAATCTGCTCCTCCAGCTTCTCCAGGAAACTCTTTGAACCGGTTTTTTCGCCTGACCCGGGATTACCAGGTGACGGCTTTTTTTTATTACCGGTAACACCAGCCACAATCGCAACGATCGTAACGATAATATAAATCAGTGTTCCGATATCAAATTCCATCTCGTCTGACTGTTTAGGCAATAAAAAACCGTTTAAGAGAGTTAAAAATACAAAAAATAATTGACTTCAGACAACCTGTCCTATCTTTGCACGAAGAGATGATGTCGGCAAAATTGAAAATATGGGCTTTCCTCCTTCCATTGGTGTTCCTATCCACCAATTGTGAAACTGGTGGTTACCAGATCCCGTATGTGAATGTCGACCTGCACCTGAACATTATCGGGGAGCTGGGAAATCCGGCAATCAACTCTTCCACCCTGGTCGATGGTGGGTTGAATGGCCTGATCGTCTACCGGGAAGACCATGGCGTATTCCATGTATATGACCGGACCTGCAGCCAATACCCGGAGCATTTTATAGCAGTGGAACCTGATGAAAATTTTGATGGGTTGGTCTTTACCTGTCCTGAATGCAAATCAAAATTCATCCTCACCCTCGGCGCCGAACCCCTCGAAGGACCAGCTACTTTTCCCCTGCATGAATACCATTCGGTGGTAGACGGCGACCTCCTCCACATACGCAACTAATCCCACACCAAACTCATCTTTCAACTACACTCCGCTCTATACTCTAAGCTCTCTACCCCCTCTCAACTCATCGCTCTCAACTCTCAACTCTCAACTCACTTCGCTCTCAACTCACTTCGCTCTCAACTCCCTCAACTCTCAACTCCTCTCATCTCTCAACTCTCAACTCTCAACTCTCTCAGTACCTATAATGATCCGACTTATACGGTCCACCCTTTGGCACACCCAGGTAAGCGGCCTGCTCATCAGTCAGCTTTGAAAGTTTTACGCCCAGCTGTGCAAGGTGCAGCCTGGCCACCTCCTCATCCAGCTCCTTTGACAGCATATACACACCCAACGCATAGTTGCTCTTCCACAGGTCCAGCTGCGCGAGCACCTGGTTGGAGAAGGAATTGCTCATTACAAAAGAGGGGTGGCCTGTGGCGCATCCCAGGTTCACCAGGCGTCCTTCGGCAAGCATAAAGATGGCATGTCCGTCTTCAAAAATATACTTATCAACCTGCGGTTTGATGTTCAGCTTCTCTACGCCGCTCATCGCATTCAGCAGGTCTACCTGTATCTCATTATCGAAATGACCGATATTACAAACGATCGCCTGGTCTTTCATCTTCGACATATGTGCGGTGGTAATCACGTCCCTGTTCCCGGTACTGGTCACAAAGACATTGCCTTCCTTCAGTGCCTCCTCCATGGTTGTCACCTCGAATCCTTCCATGGCAGCCTGCAGAGCGCATATCGGATCGATCTCCGTAACGATTACCCTGGCACCATAGGATCTCATGGATTGTGCACAGCCCTTACCCACATCACCATAACCTGCAACGACCACGACCTTGCCGGCGATCATCACATCGGTGGCTCTTTTTATCCCGTCGGCAAGCGATTCTCGGCATCCATAGAGGTTGTCAAATTTTGATTTCGTCACAGAGTCATTCACATTGATCGCAGGGAACAGCAATTTTCCCTTCTGAAGCATCTGGTAAAGCCTGTTCACACCTGTGGTCGTCTCTTCAGACACCCCCTTCATCTCCTTCACTGAACGGTGCCATTTATCAGGATCTTCCTTCAGTATCCGCTTCAATGTTGCCAGGACAGTCTCCTCTTCCCTGCTGGTAGCTTTGACATCCAGCGTGGAGGCATCGTTCTCCGCATCGTATCCCTTATGGACAAGCAATGTAGCATCGCCGCCATCGTCTACGATCAGGTGCGGTCCCTTTCCTCCGGGAAAAGACAATGCCTGTGCTGTACACCACCAATACTCCTCCAGTGTTTCACCTTTCCAGGCAAATACCGGGGTTCCTGCTTCAGCGATAGCAGCGGCCGCATGGTCCTGGGTAGAGAATATATTGCAACTGGCCCACCGCACATCGGCACCAAGTGCTTTCAGGGTCTCTATCAGTACCGCCGTCTGAATGGTCATATGCAGTGACCCGGTAATCCTGGCACCTGCCAGCGGTTTATCTTTTGCGTACTTCTCCCGTATAGCCATCAGGCCCGGCATCTCTTTTTCAGCAATTTCAATCTCTTTTCTTCCAAATTCAGCCAGCCCGATATCGGCTACTTTATAAGGCATAGAATCTACATACGTCAATGTGTCCATAATAATAATTTGATTTCAATGCAAAAATAATCAATTCTGCGACAAATACGCCCTGATTTCCTTCTCATCCTCCTGCAACTGCTCCTTCAGGGCAGCCAGGTTCGGAAACCTGATCTCGTCGCGGATCCTTTTTCTGAAATATATAACAACATCCTCGTCATAAAGATCAATATCGACATCAAAAAGATGTGCTTCGATGATCTTTACCGGGTTGGCACTATCGATCGTGGGCCTGACACCCACATTGAGCATGGCAGGGAACAGCAAATCCTTGTACTGCACGTGTACAGCATATACTCCGTCCCTGGGAATCAGCTTGTAGGCTGACTGTGGGAGAATATTGGCAGTCGGATATCCGAGCTCCCGGCCCAGCTGGTTCCCCATCACCACCTTCCCTTCCATGTAATAGTCGTAATCGAGCATCCTCCTCGCAACCTCCAGGTCGCCCTCCAGCAGCGCTTTTCTCACCAGGGTAGAACTGATATTCAGCTCTGCCAGCTTAAATTCATCCAGCTTCTCAACGATCATTCCCGACGATCGCGCACACTCTGCCAATCCGCCAGGGCTCCCCTTACGGTCCTTACCAAATGCATTGTCATACCCCAACACCAGCCTCTTTGCCCCCAGCCGCTCGACCAGGTATTTTTTAACAAAATCGCACGCGGTACTGGAAGCCAGCTCCATATCGAATGGAATGGTGATACAATAATCGATTCCCAGCCTGCTGAGGTGGTGCATCTTCTCCTCCTGGGAATGGATCAGCCTGAAATTCCACACATCCTTGTCCAATACAATACGCGGATGCGGCCAGAGGGTGATCACAACGGACTTGCCCCGTATCTCTTTTGCCTTGGATACCAATGACTGCAGGATATACTGATGCCCCCGGTGCACACCATCAAATATCCCGATGGTTACAACAGGGTGATCGATCTTTGGATTGTCATTGATATTATATACTTCCATACTTACCGCGTAAAATGAGATGCAAATTTAATAATTTTAACCGCGCAGCATCAGAATAATGATTTCAGCTTAAGAAAAACTGCCGTACAAGGGAAAATTCGTAACTTGACTCCGGTCCTTCAAAAAAAAACTGCGATGAGAATAATTGAACAAGATTCCTGGTTGGCTCCATACGCTTCTGTGATTGAAGAGCGGTATAAAAAGATAAAAAGCAAGGAGTCCGAACTGACACGGCAGCAAAAAAACCTGAAAGCTTTTTCCACGGGACACCTCTATTTTGGGCTGCACCGTACGAAGAAGGAGTGGATCTGCCGGGAATGGATGCCCAATGCAACAGCTGTTCACCTGATCGGTGATTTCAACCGGTGGAAAACCGACGAAACCTATGCTTTCAGGAAAATGTCCGACGGGGAGTGGGAACTGAGGGTTCCCCATGAAAAGATTCACCACCTGGACCAATACAAACTTAAGGTGGCCTGGGCCAATGGAAACGGTGACCGGATTCCGGCGTATGCCATGAGAACAGTGCAGGACAAAAGCACCCATATTTTCAACGCCCAGGTATGGGCACCCGAAAAACCCTACAGCTGGAAATACGATTCCCCCGGTCTTTCCGGCGTTCAGCCATTTATCTATGAGGCACATATCGGTATGGGGACAGAGGAATACAAGGTGGGAAGCTATCTTGAATTCAAGGAGAAGGTCCTGCCGCGGGTGATCGAAGGAGGGTATAACACGCTTCAGCTGATGGCTGTACAGGAGCATCCCTATTACGGATCGTTTGGCTACCATGTCTCGAACATGTTCGCGGCCAGTTCCCGGTTCGGCACGCCCGACGAGCTTAAGGAACTCATTGATGAAGCGCACAAAAACGGCATTGCTGTGATCATGGATATCGTTCACTCGCATGCCGTAAAAAATGAACTCGAGGGACTGGGAATGTATGCCGGCGATCCCGGACAGTTCTTCCATACAGGTAACCGCCGGGAACACACGGCATGGGACTCCCTCTGCTTCGATTACGGCAAGAATGAGGTGATCCACTTTCTGCTGTCAAATATCCACTTCTGGCTGGAAGAGTACCGGTTCGACGGATTCCGGTTCGACGGTGTTACCAGTATGCTCTATTTCGATCACGGGCTGGGACGTGACTTCGCATCGTACAAGATGTATTACGACGGCGGACAGGATGTGGATGCGATCGTATACCTCGCACTGGCCAACCTGCTGATTCAGCAGGTAAAACCCGGCGCCCTCTCCATCGCAGAAGATATGAGCGGATACCCGGGTATTGCTGCAGAAGTGGATGCCGGTGGCATAGGGTTTACCCACCGCCTGGCAATGGGGGTGCCTGACTACTGGATCAAAACCATCAAGGAGCGCAGTGATGAACAGTGGAACATGGCGGAGCTCTTTCACGAGCTGACCTCCAAAAGGGCCGATGAACAGGTGGTGTCCTATGCCGAATCACACGACCAGGCATTGGTCGGCGATAAAACGATTATCTTCCGCCTCATCGATAAGGAGATGTACTGGCACATGGCCAAAGACTCCCATAACATGATCGTTGACAGGGGAATAGCACTACACAAGATGATCAGGTTGCTGACCATGGCTACTGCAGGTGGCGGATACCTCAACTTTATGGGCAATGAATTTGGTCATCCTGAATGGATCGATTTCCCCAGGGAAGGAAACGGTTGGTCGTACAAGTATGCGCGCCGCCAGTGGTCGCTGGCCGACAGCCGGGAACTGAAATATCAATTCCTCGGCGACTTCGACAGGGCTGCCATTGCGCTGGTGCGCAGCAGCGGTATACTGAACCACCATTGCCAGCAGGTAAAGATCGACGACCATGACAATATCCTGGCCTTCAGAAGAGATGACCTGGTTTTCGTCTTTAACTTTCATCCCGTCAATTCCTATACCGGGTATGGCCTGGCGGTTGACCAGGGGAAATACAGCTGCCTGTTATCCACGGATGAAAGCAGGTTTGGAGGGTTTAACCTTGTTGACCTGTCGGTGGTGCACAGAACCATGGTGGAAAAGTCCTTCGGCCTGAAACAACGGCTTGACCTCTATATCCCGGCAAGGAGTGCCCAGGTACTTAAGAAAGTCCCGGTACCCAAACTGAGATAAGAAGCGAACTTCCCTGTACTGCTACGGTTAAATGCTGATATCCTGGGAAGTCCCGGTACCCATGAGCTACGAAGATCACCTGATTCTCTCAAATCCACCTGACAAGTGGCAGGTCCATCCTGTGCGGCAGGTCATCCAGCTTCGGAAAGATCCTGAACCCGACATCAAACTGTCCGGCGTTACCGGAATACTGGCGAAATGAGTATTCCGCAACCGACCCCTCCTGCTTCTTACACTCCAGCTCGTAACGCTCGGTGATCCGCTTTACGTTCGCCTCTTCAGAGGCCTCCATCATTACCATTTCAACACCAATGTTTTCCGACGGCAGACCGTTCAGGTCAAGCCTGATCTTACCGGTATATTCTTCTCCCACCACAAGGTCTGTCACTCCATTACCCGGAAACGACACTTCCAGCACCCTGATCTCTTTCCACTGATCCATGATCTGCTTTTTGAAATACGAGAGTTCACGGGTTAATCTGTAATCATTTTTTCGCAGCTTTCCGGAACGCTGGTACAACTTCCTGTAAAAACGGTCAATGTAATCCCTGAGCATCCTGTTCATCGTGAACTCCGGCGCTACGCCTGAAATAGAATTCTTAATGATCTTCACCCACTCCACGGGGATGTCGTGTTCATTCCTCGCATAAAACTTGGGCGCGATCTCATGCTCCAGCATTGAATAGATCCGCTCGGCATCCAGCTCATCCTGTTGTGCCTGGTTCTCATAGGTCCTCTCCAGGGGCAGCGCCCAGCCGGCGCCTTCCCTGTAACCCTCTGCCCACCATCCGTCAAGTACGCTGAAATGCAATCCGCCGTTCATTACGGCCTTCTCCCCACTGGTTCCTGAAGCCTCCAGCGGCCGGGTCGGCGTATTCAGCCAGATGTCGACTCCATGCAGCAACTTTTTCGCCAGGTGAATATCGTAGTTCTGCAGGAAAATAACCTTCCCTGTGAATTCCGGTTTCCTGGAGATTTCAATAATCCGGCGGATCAGCTCCTGTCCCGGCTTGTCCTTGGGATGGGCTTTCCCGGCAAAAACAAACTGAACAGGCCGCTCGGCATGATTCACAATACTGGCAAGCCGCTCCAGGTCGGTAAACAGCAGGTTGGCCCTTTTATACGTAGCAAACCTCCTTGCAAAACCAATGGTCAGGGCTTTTTCATCCAGCTTTTCAGCAATCTCCATGGCCATGGCCGGATCTTCCAGGAAGTTGGCAGATGCTGTAGAAAGCCGCTGCCTGATATAATCTGCAAGGGTGCTTCGCTCTTCATTTCTGATGTTCCATATCCGTTCATCCTCCACATCATGGATCCTGTTCCAAAGCTGGCGGTCCTCCTGCTTCTCAAGAAAATCATTGCCAAAAACCTGCATATACAGCGACCTCCATTTATCTGACAACCACGTGGAAAGATGCACCCCGTTGGTCACATGACCGATATGGATCTCATCTACCAGGTGGCCTTTCCACATGCCTGCAAACATCTCGCGACTCACCTGTCCGTGCAGCTTGCTCACTCCGTTGACCTCTTGTGAAAGGTTAACAGCCAGCACACTCATGGAGAACTGCTCGTGCATATTATCATTGTTCTCCCTCCCCAGGTTCATCAGCCGGTTCCAGTCAATGGTAAGCCTCTCCGGATAATGGCTGAGATAGGTCCGCATCATGTTCTCGTCAAATTTGTCATGTCCAGCCGGTACCGGTGTATGTGTTGTGAACAGACTGGTTGCCCGCACGATCTCCCGTGCTTCAGGCAAGGTCATATTGTGCTCCTGGATATATTCCCTCAGTCGCTCAAAACCTGTAAATGCAGCATGACCCTCATTCAGATGATAAAGATCCGTATGGATTCCCAATTCACGCAGGGCCCTGACACCCCCGATACCCAGCAACAGCTCCTGCTTAAAACGATTTTCATGATCACCGCCATACAGTTCATGAGTCACCTGCCTGTCGGTTGGTTTGTTGGCTTCAAAATCGGCATCCAGTAAATAGAGGGGCACCCTTCCTACCTGGGCCTTCCATATTCTTACATGAATGGGACGCCCGGGAAGCACGACCTGGACAGTCTTCCAGTTTCCATCCTCATCCTTAACCGGTACTACCGGGATCCGTGAAAAATCCTGGAATTCCTGGTGTGCCACCTGTATACCCCCGGAGGTGATCTCCTGGCGGAAGTAACCATACCTGTAAAGCAATCCGACACCCACCATATCGTAATTATAATCACTGGCCTCCTTCAGGTAGTCACCGGCAAGAAGACCCAATCCGCCAGAATAAATCTTCAGGGAATTGTGCAATCCGAATTCCATGCTGAAGTAGGACACTGAAGGTTCGTTCTCCCGTTTGGGTGTATGCATATATTCGTCATAGACCGTGCGCACCTGCTGCATCTTTCCCTGAAATTCCTCATCATTTTCAAGGCTGCTCAGCCGCTCATATGAGACCTTTTCAAGCAGGAAGATCGGGTTTTCCTGCACCATCTCCCACAACTCGGAATCGACTGACCTGAAGAGGTCTGCAGCAATGGGATTCCATGACCACCAGAGATTCCTTGACAGCTCCTCAAGGAATTTCAACGCTGCGGGAATGTGCTGTTGTATCACAACCCTCCGCCAGACCGGAACGACATCCGTCAGCATCTTCCTTGCAGAGGGTAGCTGTACCACCCGTTCCTTATCGGTATATTCTATCCTGAATTCAACAGAACGCCCCAGGGCAAGGGAGTAAGCCTCCCAGTAATCTTTGATCATGTTTTCCCAGAGGACGGTCTGGCAGACCAAACAGGCTTCCTGCCTTATCGCTTCGCCCTGCTCCTGACTGGTTCCGAAAAATTTCTCAACAACACCTACAATACCACCGACCACATCCTTATCGTTATGGTCGTCCCTCTGTAAGATCGTTACAGCCTTTTGCGATTCGATATCCAGCTGACCGACCCACCGTCCGAAGCCGGTGAGGGTAGTGGTCAGGGTCGGAACCCTGCATGCAAGGCTCTCCAGCGGAGAGTATCCCCACGAATCGTAATAGGAGGGAAAAACTGACAGATCAAAACCGCACAACACATCGTAATACGTGAGATCGATGATCCCATCCCGTCCGTTCATATAGGAGGGGACAAAAACCACCTTAACCGGATCTGAAGCTGCGTTATTCAGGTTATTTTCACGGATACGGTTCATGATCGGATCATGCTCAGCATAATGGAGGTAATGGGTCAGCACCCGCTCTTCATCCATCCTGGCAGAAGCATCCCCCAGGGCCTGCTTCAGGTCTTTTCTTGCTCCGTAATGGTTCGCCGGTACCATAATAAAGGCGATGGCACGCTGATCTGGTTTCAGCTGACGGTTCAGCTTTCCCAGGGCATCGATGAACAGGTCCAGCCCCTTGTTCCTGAATTCGTATCTTCCGCTCGTAACCAACAGCAATACATCATCATCAAATTGCTCCCTGCTGAGCAACGATGCCACTTCCAGTAATTTTTTTCTCGCCAGCGTTCTCCTCTCCTTCAAAATATCACCCGAAGGAAAAAAGCCTTCCCGGATACCGTTGGGTGTAATCATATCAACTGGCTTATTCAGGAAACGTGCAGCCTCAGCCGCCGTGATATCACTCACTGTGGTAAGCACGTCTGCCTGGTGGGCGGCAATCATTTCGACCGACTGTTTGGCTACGACACCCAGTTCAGCTGCCTTCTCATCTCCCTTATAGCTGTCCAGCTTACTGTACAGAGGCTCACCGGCAGATGCCAGTGCACGCCCTACCACCGTCGCGTGGGTGGTGAATACTGTTCCAACCTGCGGCATGGCCTCCTTCAGGTAAAGCAACCCTGCTGCTGTCATCCACTCATGAAACTGTGCCGCCACATGCTTGTTTTTCAATCCGTAAAAAGAAAGGAAACTCTCAATGATTTTACCGGTGGCATAACCAAACAACATCGGTTCAATATAATCCCATTGTCCGGTGATAGAGTCCAGTTTATAAAGCTCCCAGAACTTTTTGAAAATATCATCTTTCTTGCTAAAGAAGGTAGTAAAATCCACCAGGATCACGATTGGCTCCCCCTCAGTTTTCCATCTGCCGGTCCGTATAATCAGCCCCTCGTCAGCAGCCTGGCTGAACCAGTCGCTGAAAAGCTCATTGTCCTCACTAAACTCAGGATGATCCCCACTCTCCCGCCACACATCGGGCCCTATAAGTATATATTTATCGTGCATCCTGTCAAGGACAGAAGGGGCCTTGGTTGTAAGAACCGTGTGTATTCCCCCTATCTTATTGCATACTTCCCAGCTCACCTCAAAGAGGTAATCGGGAGTCATCACTGTATTACCCATGTTTATCGTATTGTTAAATTATACATATCGTCCAGCTCCATGCTACTGAAGCCGGTGTTGAAATCGCCAGTCCGGTCACTTTCCCCGTCCTGTTCCCTTCGCAGTTTTCGTTTTGGCAGTTGGTTTTGCTTTGGCAGTTGACTTCGTTTTGGCATCTGCTTTCGTCTCGGCAGCGGTCTTAGCCCTGCCGGTAGTTTTCGCTTCAGCAGCTGTTTTTGCCACCGGATGACGCTTTTGCGTGGATTTTTTAGCGGCAGTTCCCGGGGCTGATTCTGCCCCGCGTTTGGCCCTGGCTTTTGCGGTGATCGCGTCCTGCTTCAACCGTTTAATCTCTTTTTCATATTTTTGAATGGAATCATTCTTCTCTTTGATAATCCTGCTGAGCTTGGCAATCTCATCATCCGGATTCGTTGAAACGGCAGCATCCAGCCTGATCTTAAAATCACTGAACACGTTCATGTAATTGATGAACGCTTCATAGGGTGAATCATATGGATTGAAATAGGAGTGCACCTCGCCGTCGGAGAAGAACTTGGTCGACATATAGTAGAAGTGATCGCTTACCTGCAGGTATTTAAAATCCATCATAAGCTCCGGATTGTTGCTCTGATATACCTTATCCCGCAACTCATTCAGCTTGTCAAATGCCTCCTTCTGCATCTCATTTCCCAGCCATGCCGACAGGTCACGCTCCTCATCTGCCCATGAGATGGGGTTGGGTACATGAACCGCTGAAACCACCTGCAGCTTCTTAGCCACTTCAGAAGGGGTGCTGAATACAAAATCGGTATGCTTGAGCACAGCCCCCGGCAGTGCAGCGAGGAAATCAAAGATCCCCTTTTCTGCCCACTGATGCTCACCAAAAGTCTCATAGTCCATGAAAAGGTTGACGGTCTCCTCATCTTTGGACAGGTTGTTCAGCCAACCGGCAAATTTTTCAGAGGTAAGCGGGTAATCAGCCCATGATTCATCGGAAAACCGGAAGGCAATATCATCACTCAGGGTGTAATTCCGCAACAGCACCTTCAGGCGCGGCTCAATCGCATTACAATAAAGATAATTCGGACTCTTCCATCCCAAAACATGCTTTGCCCCTTCTGTAAGCATGGCCTTGAACCCAAGTTTATATACATCTGCTCCGATCTGGTCTGAATAGATCAGCTCCGTATTCCTGAATACCGTGGGCTCCTGACCGAACAGCTCTTTGATCATGTTCCTGTGATCCGTCACCTGCTGAACAAACTCGTCATGGTTTTTCAGTGAGACAAGGGAATGTGAATAGGTTTCAGCCAGAAACTCCACCTGTCCGGTTTCCGCCAGTGCCTTGAAACTGTCGAGCACATCGGGCGCATAGAGCCGGAACTGTTCAATGGCAATACCGGAAATGGAAAAAGCCACTTTGAATTTCCCCTTGTTCTTGCGGAGCAGGTCCAGTAAAATCTTGTTGGCAGGCAGGTATGACCTTTCGGCAACTTTCCTCAAAATGCTTTCATTGGTATAGTCATCATAGTAATAATGATCATTACCAATATCAAAAAAACGGTATGTCCTGAACCTGAAAGGCTGGTGCACCTGGAAGTATAAACAAATTGTTCTCATTAGATTATTTTAATTTTTCTATTTTACAGCGTCCTGGTAAACGGCAAAAAGCTTTTTGGCTGAATTTTCCCATTTCATATTGTCAACCTCCTCTTTCCCATACTTGATAAAGGTTTCTGAAAGCGACGGATAATTCAACAGTCCGTAGATGGCATCTGCCATGGCATCCACATCCCAGAAATCCGTTTTGATGGCATATTTCAGGATCTCCGCCACGCCCGACTGGTGGGAAATAATCGTCGGAACGTTCGATTGCATCGCCTCCAGCGGCGAGATGCCGAAGGGTTCCGAAACGGAAGGCATGACATAGACATCACTGATGGAAAACATCCTGAATACATCATCTCCCTTGAGGAAACCGGTAAAATGAAACCTGTCAACAATCCCCAGCGATGCAGACCAGTGAATCATGCGCTCAAGCAACTCCCCACTGCCTGCCATGACAAACCGTACATTGTCCATTTTCCGGAGGACCTTTTCCGCGGCCTGGACAAAATATTCAGGCCCCTTCTGCATGGTAATGCGCCCAAGAAATGTTACCACCTTATCGTCTATCCCACGCCTGAGAGCGATCTTCTCCTGGTCCGGGATCGGTTCGACGGCATTGTAGACCGTAAACACCTTTGATTCATCAATCCCGTATTTTTCAATAATAGTATTCCTTGTCAGGTTGCTCACAGCAATGATCCTGTCTGCTGCCGCCATACCCTTCTTTTCGATCTCGAATACACCAGGATTCACCTTACCGCCCGACCTGTCAAAATCCGTTGCGTGCACATGGATCACCAGGGGTTTCCCCGAAACCGCCTTGGCTGCCATACCGGCAGGATAGGTAAGCCAGTCATGTGCATGGATCAGGTCATGTTCATTCTCATCTGCAATCTGACCGGCGACCAGTGCATAATTGGCAATCTCCTCATACAGGTTCTTTCCATACCCTCCCGAAAAGACCAGCTTTCCACCTGGTGTGGTGTGGATCAGCTTTGATTTGCTGTTTTCCGCCTTGTTGACCAGCTTTTCATACTCCTCCGGCGAATGATAGGGTATCAGGTTGGAGTTCACCTCGATATAAGATATATCCCTGAGCACTTTGGAGAACCGCATATGCCTGGTATCCAGGGAGACATCTCCTGCGCCCAACAGTTTAAATCTGGACTGATCTTCATCTCCGAAAGCTTTCGGCACAACGAAAAGGATGTCAAGACCCGGGATGGTTGACAAACCACGTGTTAATCCATAACTGGCTGTCCCTAATCCTCCGGAAATATGCGGTGGAAATTCCCACCCAAACATTAGTACTCTCATATATCTTAAGGCTTAAGATCCCCATTATAGTTATCGATCATCTCTCCGATCCTCAGCAGTGAAGCGACACTGCAGGCAAAGCTGATGGCACCCCGGGGATCATGGGGCGGATTACCGTCGTACATTTCGGTGATGGTCCCGATACCATGGTTGGTCATGTCCACTTCAAAACCATCATATATTTCCCTGGCAAGACTAATGCCGGTACGTTTGTGCACTTCAAGGTATCCCCTGACAAAATGTTCGAGGAGCCATGGATAAACGGTTCCCTGGTGCGCCGAGCGGTCACGCTTCTCCTGGTCACCGGCATTGATCCCCCTGTAAAGCGGATTCTTAGGGGAGAGCGTTCTGAGCCCCTTAATGGTCAACAGCTCACTCTTCACAACATCCAGCAGGCTCTTCTTCATCTCCTTCGTTACCGGCGAATAATCCAGTGATGCAGCGATGACCTGGTTGGGTCTGACTGACTCGTCACGGTCACCTTCACCGGCAAAGTCGGCTAAATATCCTTTGTCTGCAATCCAGAACAGGTCCGTAAAAGACTGCCTGATCTTTTCCGGAAGCTCCTTCCACTCCTTGCTGAATTTACTCTGAGGTCCCGCCCATTCCATGACCTGGCACACGGCATTGTACCACAAGGCATTCACCTCAACAGCAAACCCAGGCCTCGGGGTTACAGGCTGTCCGTTAACCGTCGCATCCATCCAGGTAAGCGGAATATACCTGTCCGTTCCGCCAATGAGCCCGTTGTCTGACATATGAATGCCAAAATGGGTACCTGTCCGGTAAGCCTCCATGATCTGCAGGATCTCCTTCCTGTAGCGCTTCCATATAACGATGTCCGAATATTTCTCCAGCTCCTGCAATGCACGGATGAACCAGAGCGGAGCATCTATGGAGTTATAATAGGCATGACCCTGCTTTGTAGTATTCGGAAAGAGTCCATCCTTTAACCTTTTAACCATCGTGTCCAGCACCTCTACGGCCGGGTCAGGATTGCCTGTGGAAAGTGTAAGCCCAGGCAACGCCATGAAGGTATCCCTGCTCCTGACACCCAGCCAGTGAAATCCGGCCAGGATGTCTGTCTCTTTGTTTCTCCTGATCAGGAACTGCTGCGCAGAATTCAGCAGACAGTTTCTGTAACTGTCCTTCGAAATCCGCATTTCCGTTTCCGCGGCAAAACGCCGTTTCAATCCTGCCGGCTTCTCCTCTTCCGTCGAAGCAGAAAAAACCACCGTCTCCCCTTTCCTCAGCTGCAGCTCAAAATAGCCCGGCACATAGAGGTCCTCCTTGTATTCATATCCCCGCTTCTGCTCCTCCATGTATTCAACATTGTAGTACCAGTCAGGCACAGGAACAAACTCCGCCTTTTTGGACAACTGCATAAAAAGCTCGGGATACCCATCGTACATCCTCGATTTGATCCCGTTGGCTACAGGTACAAACTGCCTGTTCAGATAGAGATTGGCCTTGCTCAGTTTATGAACATTTCTGAACGCCAGGAAAGGCCGGAAGCGGATCCATGTATCTGAATGGGCGTCCTCCAGGGTGACCTTGATCAGCACCTGCTCCTTCTTCTGCACAAGCATCGATTCCCTCGTGAGCACAACACCGCCAACACGGTAAGTCATCCTCGACCCCCTCTCTGCATCATAGTCACGGATGTATTTATGTCCGCGCGGAACATACATATCACCCTCATATTTGTGAATTCCAAGGTTAAACTCCTTTTCATGCTGGATCACCGTAAGATCAAGCGTCGACAATAACACGTGGTTTTCTCCATCAAGGTGCTCTACCGGACACACCAGCAGACCATGATATTTTCGGGTATTACAGCCGGCAATCGTCGTTGATGCATAGGATCCGGCACGGTTCGATCTCAACGCCTCCCTTGATAAGGAATATTCAAGGTTTACAAGTTCAGCTTTATCAAATTTAAGGAAAGCCATATAGGATATTATTTTTGTCGTACAAAGATAAAACTAAATTTCATTAGAACAGAGGCTTACGAAAAAATACACTTTTAATTTTACTTTAACAAATTGTTACGGCAAAAACCATTGCCAACTTACCACAGACAACGCCCGTCTGACCCGTTTTTTGAATTTTATTGATAAATTCGCAGCTGAAACAACATTATCTATGGCCATCGATCCAAAATTACTCATCCCCCTGCTCATCCTGCTTGCCTCAGGCTGCAACTTCAGTAAGGAACCCGGCACGCATCATGAAACAAACGAAACTATTGTTATCGGAGGAACGCTCGAAAACAGTGCAGATCAGCTGGTAACACTCGATCGTATGGGTGCCGCCGCATTTGTCCCCGTCGAATCTGTGCGGTGCGACGCCGGTGGACAATTCAGCTTTACATTTACCGGTGAGGGAACTGATTTCTATGCACTCAGGTATACTGAACACGGATATGTAACCGTTATCGCGAGCCCGGGCGACTCGATCACCATTACCGGGAACACCGAAAACCTCTATCCCTATCAAATCTCCGGATCGGAACATTCCGAACTGGTCAGGGAACTGGCGGTGGCACACCGTGCTACACTCGACCAGCTGCAAACAATCGGTGAAAGATCCGCACAGCTATCGGGCAATGCAGATTTCGTCCGGAAGAAACAGGCGCTGAACAGGGAGTTCGATTCCATCACAAATGCCTTCACCGGTTATTCCAGGACGTTCATCCTGAACCATCCCGGATCTCCGGCCATCCTCATCGCACTGTATAACCAGTTCGGTCCGGATCTTCCTGTATTTGATCCGCTGGATGACCTCGACATTTACCAGTTTGTTGACTCTGCCCTGTATGCGAAATATCCTGCCAACGAAGCTGTCAGGGCACTGCACAGTGAACTGGCAGCCGCGCTTCAGCAACTCCGGAACCGGCAGCCGGAGAAAAACCTGGAGACCGGGGAAAAAGCGCCTGATTTCGTAATGACCGCGGCGGACAATACCATGGTGGCACTCTCTGAACTCAGGGGAAACTATATCCTGGTGCACTTCTGGGCATCGTGGAGCAAGCCCTCGGTGGAACAAAACAGCAACCTCCTTCAGTGCCACGAGCAATACAAGGATAAAAAATTCGTGATCCTCCAGGTTTCAGTCGACCACGACAGGCAGCAGTGGATCAGTGCCATCGATACTTCAAAAACAAACTGGTACCATGTCAGCGACCTGCAACGCTGGGAATCTCCGGTCATCGACCTCTACAGGGTCGACAGGATCCCGGCAAACTTTCTGATCGATCCCAGTGGCACCATCGTTGAAAAGGATATCTTTGATGGTGATTTGTTATCCGCTTTAAATAAATATATCAATTAACAGCTATGTCCATTAAAACATTTTCCGGACTGATCCTGGTCATCGTTCTGACCGGTGCCTGCAGTAAGAATGACAATGTGAAGATCAGCGGTTCATATCCCAGTGGCGCCGGTGAATACCTGCAGCTGGAAATGCTGAATATTACCGCAACACAGTTCATCGACTCTGCCCGGATCAGCAAAAAAGGCACGTTCAAATTCACTGTTGAACTGGACAACCCGGAGCTTCTGCTCGTGAAGAATAACAAAAACCAACACATCAATGTCCTGGCATTCCCGGGCGATGACATCACGCTAACCGTGAACGACACCACGTTCAGATCCGGATACGGTATCGCAGGATCGGAAGAGTCGGAAAAGATCAGGGGACTCGTAGAGAAGATAGAGAAAACAAGGATGCAGCTCGACCCCATTGTTACTGCACTGGATGCACTGGACGACCAGGAAGGTCCGGAGGCAGATAAACTGATCGCGGAATATGTCAGAATTTTCCAGGAACAGAAAAAAAGCACAATTCATTTCATCGTACAGAACATCAGCTCGCTCTCCAGCGTTTATGCCCTTTATCAGCGAATATCACCCGATATCTATGTGCTCAACGACCTGAAAGATCTTCAGTACTTCAAGATCGTATCCGATTCCGTCAGCGTCAGGTACCCGGGCTCCACCCTGGTGATGTCCCTCATGCAGGATGTCAAAAAACGTTTTGATGAATACAATACCATGATCACCCTCAATGAGATTTCAAAAACCAACCAGGTGGAAACAGGCCTGATCGACCTGAAGATCGAAGACGATGAGGGCATGGAGAGAAGCCTGAAGGCGCTTGAAGGAAAGGTGGTACTCCTGAATTTCTGGGCATCGTGGAACAGCGACAGCAGGGATGTCAACCGCCAGTACATGAAAACCTGGGAGGAATACCACTCCCGCGGCTTCGAGGTCTATTCGGTCTCCCTTGACAGTGACAGGACCCGGTGGAAAAGCGCCATCTATTTCGAACAGTATCCATGGATCGACGTGTGTGAGCTGACCTATCCCTATTCGTATGCGGCAACAATTTATAATGTCACCAGTATCCCGGCCAACTACCTGATCGACAGGGAGGGGAACGTGGTCGCCAAAAACATACCGGGCAACCGGCTGTCTACCTGGCTTGACAATCTTTTATAGCCTATGAAAGCAGGAGGAGACCACATCTATTTCGCTTCCGACCTTCACCTTGGAATGCATCCGGCTGCCGATAGCCGGGAAAGGGAGAAGCTCGTTGTCTCCTGGCTGAACGCCATTGCTCCCAGCGCAAAGGAGCTGTGGCTGCTCGGGGATGTGTTCGACTACTGGTTCGAATACAGGAAGGTGGTGCCGAGAGGGTTCGTGCGTTTCATCGGCAAGC
The DNA here is from genome assembly GCA_018400695.1 of Bacteroidales bacterium. Taxonomy (GTDB): domain Bacteria; phylum Bacteroidota; class Bacteroidia; order Bacteroidales; genus M55B112. The sequence continues at coordinate 33,607 of JAGYMF010000004.1, forward strand.
TGGCGGAGCTCTCCGACCGCGGGATCGGGATCCACATCTTCACAGGCAACCATGATGTATGGTTTTTCGACTATTTCCCGGAAGAGATCCAGGCAGAGATCCACCGTGAACCGGTGGTCATCAGCCTGGGGACCAAAAAAGCCTTCCTGGCACATGGCGACGGGCTCAATCCCGGGGACCGTGGGTACCTGTTTCTGAAATCCATGTTCAACAGTAAATTTCTTCAGTGGTGCTGGGCCCGCATCCACCCCAACGGATCGGCAGCCTTTGCACAGTGGTGGTCGAGGAAGAGCCGTTACAGCAAAGGTTTCGTTCATCCATACAAAGGCGACGACTACGAAGAGCAGGTTATTTTCGCAAAAGAAAAGCTCAAGGAGGACCCGGAAATCGACCTCTTTATCTTCGGTCACCGCCACATCCCTTACGAAGCGATTATCGCCTCCGGAAAAAAAGTCATCTGTCTGGGCGACTGGATCGAAAGTTTCACCTACGGGGTATATGACGGAAGGGAATTCCAGATTGAGAAGTTCCTGGAAACAGCACCAAAATAATTCCAAAAAAAAACCAACGTGCATCAATACCTCAGCGCTGCCTGATCCCCAAGCGCTGGTCATCACAAACCGGGTATACTTAAAAATCATAATACCATTTAATCTATATGTTACAGAGTTGACTGTGTAAATAACAAGCCCATGTTCTATAACATCATTTATGCGGGTAACGAATGTTCTTTTCATGGAATTAAGGGTTGAACAGTGCTGTTGCATCCTATGCTTTAAATCTCTGTTTTTACCTGTTGTCCAGGTAAACAGCTTCTGTGACAGGACATTTATTTTAGATTCTGAACCCATAAAATCACATATGTTGAAAAGAAACTTCTCGGCTTTTATCCTTGTTGCCCTTGTTTTTCACTGAATGCTCAGATAAAGGTAACCAACCAAAACAAAGTTGGTATTGGTGAGGAAGCACCCGTTTCAAAACTTGCGATATTCGGAGCCGGTAATACCTATTCAACTGTTTACATTAACAATACCAATAACACAAATTACAGCAGGGCATTGCAGTTATATAATGGCTGTACATATGGTACATGGGGTTTCTCATTGCAGAGTCATACATCCATAACCACGAACTCAGCTAGTTACAATGTGGGAATAAAAGGGACTGCATATGCTTCAGCGAGTATCGGCAATAAAAGATCTTATGGTATTTACGGTGTTGCAGGAAATGCTACTTCAGGATGGAATTACGGAGTCTATGGAAAATTATACGGCACCGTCAATGGTACTGCCATATTTGCAGCTACGAATTCTTATGGTGACACCTATATTTCCGGGGAATATGCCGGCTATTTCCGCGGAAAAATGTTTGTGGAAGATGACCTGGAATATACCGATCTGGTGGAGATGTCTGACATGGCCATGAAAAAGGATGTCAGGCCGTTTAAGCAAGCAAGCACCGATGCCACAGATATACTTCAATCTCTTACAGCAATCAGGTATAAACTGAAGACACCAGTGGAGATGAATCTTATTGGACCTGAGATAACCGATACATTATCAGTCGATGTGCTGTCTGCATCATATAATGCTAAAAGATATACGGATGAACGAATCGGCCTTTCAGCGCAGGATGTACAAAAAGTAATTCCTGAATTGGTAAAGAAAGGTGATGATGGATACCTGAGGATGAACTACATAGGTCTGATTCCGATTTTGCTGGAGGCAATCAAGGAGCAGGAGGCTGAGATTGAGGCTCTGCAAAGCGAGATTAGTCAGCTGAAAAAAATCATGATCAAATAAAAGAGAAATGAAACTTTCACCCCTGTTATATACCATCTTTTGCTTGATAATTGCCGGAACCGTCTCAACATATTCTCAGACTGTGGAATTTAGCTATGATGATGCTGGTAATCGGACATCGCGAACTGTTGAACTGGGAGGGCTAAAGAGCCTGGCAGTAACCGACACTGTTGCGTTAAAAACAGATCTTCTCAACAGGTTTAAAATTGCGATCTATCCGAATCCTACCAGAGGAACCATTGAGATTGATCTGATGGAAAACTCCACAAAAGATGTTACACTGTCGGTGCTGAATACTTCGGGAGTGATCATTATTGAACTTCCCATAAACACACAACGCATGACTGTTGATCTGACAGGGTATCCTTCCGGGACCTACTTTATCAGTATCAAAGGCGATGCGTTACTTAAGTACTGGAAGGTGCAAAAAATTTAGCTGCATCCTGAACTTCTGCTTATAATACATTTTAGGCAATGAAACGAATATATACAATCCTGGCTCTTCTGTTTTTGTTCATTCATTACACTAATTCACAAGTATATACAGAACAATATGCAGACCGGAATTTCATCCTCGATTCATCCATTGTCACCGTTGACAATGTCTCATTTACAGCACGCGATGAGATCGATCTTACCGAAGGATTGTATGCCTATACAACTGTCGGAAACATATTATTTGATATAGACCAGACCCTTGTTTTCCCCATCTTGTCATCTGAATATGTAGATCCCGGAGATGTTGAATCCAGAACCATAGACGCGTCACTGGATTTCGGATCAGTACCTGGATCGTTTTCAGTGGGATCCAATGGGACTGCCAACTATACCATACCCATTTTCACTTCCCCGGGGACCAGGTCATTGACTCCCTCGTTAACGCTGCAATACAGTAGCAATGGCATGGATGGCATGTTGGGAACCGGGTGGAACCTTTCAGGTGGTTCCACTATACATCGCCTTCCCAAAACCATGCATCATGACTCAACTGTTGATGGTATAAATCTTAATCAGACCGATATCCTGGCCCTTGATGGAAACCGGCTGGTGCTGACCAGTGGCACATACGGCACTGCAGGCTCCACCTACGAAACAAAATTTGAATCCTTTATGGAAATTGAGGCTTATGGGACAGCAGGCAACGGACCTTTATATTTCACAGTTTCAGCCAATAACGGGTATACCTTTGAATATGGTCAGACAGCCGATTCAAAAGTTGGATTGGATGGAACAAACACCATTCTTGCATGGAAACTCAACAAGGTGATTGATCCAAATGGCAATTATATTTTATATGAATATGATAATTCTCAGTCAGGACAGGCCTACATGACAAACATTTTATACACCGGAAATGACAATACCAGTTTAGATCCTTACAATGAAATCAGGATCCTATATCAGGAGAGGGAGGATAGCAACAGATTCTATCTCAAGGGACATGCTATAGAGAATACCTACCTGGTACGAAAAATACAATCCTTTGGAAGCGGAGAACAACTGCGGGAATATGTTTTTAACTATTCATACAGGAACGGCACCTATCTTTCAGAAATCATTGAGTTTAACCAGGTCGGTGAGCGTCACAATGCCACCACCATCGGCTGGAATAATTACGCAGATACCATCGTAAAGAGTACCCTTCCTGAGTTTTTCTTTTCAGAAAACGCCCGCTTCGGCGATTTCAATTATGATGGATTCAGCGACTATATTACTGTTGAAGAAAAAACAGGCGGTTTTACTGCAAAACTATACCTGAACCAGGGAGACGGGGACTTCTGTTCGACAATTCAAGACTCGGTCGAATATGATGAGGCGTATGTGGATCATTTTATCGGAGACTTCAATGCAGATGGCAAAAGCGACGTGGTGATTGTGTCGGTGGACACATGCCATTGGTTTAGCTATTATGGACATTACGAGTGGGAAGCCTATTATAAGTTCCGGTTTCTCTCCGCAGAGGACCTGACGCTGATGGATACCGGATCAACAGGGACAATTTGTGACGGACCGACGAGCATCCCGCTGCCATTCAGTTATGATCGTCAGGGTGCCAACCGGTTTTTTGTTGATGATGTCAACGGCGATGGGTTTTCTGACTTCGCTGTATTTGATAATGATGGGCTGATCGTTTACGGAAACAGCCAGGGAAGTAATTTTGTAACAGAAAGTGTAACTTTTCCTTCCAGCGGCAGTGAAAACCTGTTTACAGACTTTACCGGAAACGGAAAACCGGATCTTGCCGTTTATAGCAGTGGAACACTAACAACGTACAGTTACGAGAATGGTGCCTTTTCATCACTGTTTACTACATCGATTCCCTATATTTCGGGCAAGATATATACAGGAGACTTTAACGGTGATGGTATCCGGGATCTATCCTACAACAAAAACCAGGGTATGGGCTATGTGCGCTACGGCACAGGAACTGGATTCACATCCGAATCCACCCATTTTAATTATCCATCAGATGGATATTCCTATGAGATGATCCTGGATTTCAACGGGGACGGAATGGATGATTTCGTTGGAATGGTCGTTACCGACGAAATACCTGCCAATGGCTGGACACTCTATTTTTTGGAGAGTATCGGAGATAATGATTTCCAGGTGTCAACAGTAACAGAGGTCGGATATGACTTCAATTTCAGCAATACACAGACCGCAGACATTACAGGTGATGGCATGGCGGATCTGATGCTTCTGAACCAGGACAGGTTCCTGTCATATAATCCGGATGACAAACATGATCTGATTAACTATATAGAGGACGGAACCGGAATCAGGACCACTGTTAACTATCGTACTCTGCTGGATCTGCTGGGGGATCAGTATTTTCAGGATGGAAGTTTCAGTTTCCCGTTGTTTTCGCTGATCGATCCGCTGACTGTTGTAGAATCCTACCTTGTAACATCTTCACTACACAATGATGCCCTTATCAAACAAGCAGAATATACGTATACCGATGCTGTGATCCACAGGCATGGTCTGGGATTTTTGGGTTTTAAAAACATAGAGATACTATCAGACTCGCTGCACAAAACAAAAAGCTATCATTCATTTTCTGCACCTGATTATTATGCGTTTACTGACTCTACCAGGCAGTTTTACAATGATAATTTGATACGTTCGGTGAGCAACCAGAAGAATTACCTTACCATGGGCCTTACGGGCGGGAACAGTT
>JAGYMF010000040.1 GCA_018400695.1 Bacteroidales bacterium
GATTTTGATTTATTCACCCATCGATTGGCTTCACAAATGCAAAGTCTGGGCGCTTTCGTTACGCAGCTTGAGGATTTTTTTAGCTGATTCATTGATAATTTTTTCGCCCCGTTTTTCAAACAAAAATATGTTAATAACTTCACTGATTATCAGGATGTTTATCCATGGTATTTTCGACTTTTTTGACTACTTTTGGAAGAATCGGAATTATTAGAAAAATTGAGTTTTAACTATTTAAAATTCAGCTATTTAAAAATTCTTACCCGGACCATTGCCAGTTGGTCTGAAATGGCTGCAGGACGGATCTGTGGAAGAACACTGGTTTTCGACAGGGTTTGATGATCAGAATGTGAATTTAGTCAACATTAAGTCATGTTGAAGTTGTAATTTATTGTTTGTTATATCAGCGAAAAAATAGTTGTAAAATGGATGAGAAAAAGGGAAAAGAGATTGGGAAGGTATTAAACGGTTATTCCGCAGAGAGCATCCAGGTCCTCGAAGGACTGGAAGCAGTAAGGAAGCGGCCCGCGATGTACATCGGGGATGTTAGTGAGAAGGGGTTGCACCACCTGGTATATGAGGTGGTGGATAATTCCATTGATGAAGCTTTGGTTGGTCATTGCAATAACATCGCAGTGATTATCAACGAGGATGGTTCATTGTCGGTCGAAGATGACGGCCGGGGTATACCGGTTGATCTTCATGAGAAGGAGAACCGGTCGGCCCTGGAAGTTGTGATGACAGTGCTTCATGCAGGAGGGAAATTCAACAAAGACTCCTATAAAGTTTCCGGCGGGTTGCACGGCGTAGGTGTATCCTGCGTAAATGCGCTTTCAAGTCATCTCAGGGCGGAAGTGCACCGGGACGGTAAGGTATATGAGCAGGAGTACATCCGGGGTGTACCACAGGCACCGGTAATTGAATGTGGAACAACGGAAAAATCAGGTACAATCATAACCTTCATACCTGACAATGAAATATTTACTATAACAGAATTCAAATACGAGATTCTGGCATCGAGGCTTCGTGAACTGGCTTTTCTGAACAAGGGGATCAGGTTAACGATCGTTGACAAACGGGAGCTTGAGGAGAATGGTAACGGAAATGGTAACGGAAATGGCGATGGTAGTGCTTCCGAAGAGGGGCATTACAGGGCTGATGAGTTCTATTCTGAAGAGGGGCTGAAAGAATTTGTTTCTTTCCTTGATGCAAACAGGGAGAAGCTCACTGAGGACATTATACATATAGATACGGTGAAGAGTGATGTACCGGTTGAACTGGCGCTTCAGTACAACACCTCTTTCTCTGAGAATGTCCATTCCTATGTCAACAATATCAATACAATTGAGGGGGGGACCCATCTTTCCGGTTTTCGGCGCGGACTCACACGTACATTGAAAAGTTATGCTGAGAAATCGGGTATGTTGTCAAAGCTTAAATTTGATATTAACGGGGACGACTTCAGGGAAGGGTTAACCGCGATTATTTCTGTAAAGGTGGCGGAACCGCAGTTTGAGGGACAGACCAAAACCAAACTGGGAAATTCGGATATCATGGGGGTTGTTGACCAGGCTGTAAGCAGTGAGTTGTCAAACTACCTGGAAGAAAACCCCCGGGATGCCAGGCAAATTGTTTCCAAGGTTATCCTTGCAGCACAGGCGCGTCATGCGGCACGCAAGGCACGGGAACTGGTGCAGCGAAAAAATGTATTGTCAGGCGCCGGACTGCCCGGCAAACTGGCCGACTGTTCGGAAAAGGATCCTGTCAAGACTGAGATTTTTTTGGTTGAGGGAGATTCTGCGGGCGGAACGGCAAAACAGGGCCGTGACCGCAGGTTTCAGGCGATCATGCCACTTCGGGGTAAGATCCTGAATGTTGAAAAGGCGATGCTCCATAAGATCTTTGAGAATGAGGAGATCAAGAACATCTTTACCGCCCTGGGTGTGAAAATCGGAACGGAGGAGGACAGCAAGGAGCTGGACCTATCCAGGTTGAGATACCACAAGGTAATCATTATGACGGATGCCGATGTCGATGGGTCGCACATCGATACGCTGATCATGACCTTCTTTTTCCGGCATATGAATGAGATTATTCAGAACGGTTACCTCTATATAGCTGCTCCACCACTCTATCTGATCAGGAAAGGAAAGACGGAAAGGTATTGCTGGACAGAGGAGGAGCGTGTTGCAGTGGTTAAGGAATTTGGGGGAGAGTCGGGTATCCATATTCAGCGGTACAAAGGTCTTGGTGAGATGAATGCAGAACAGTTGTGGGATACTACCATGAATCCTGAAAACAGGATACTCCGGCAGGTTACGATTGACTCTGCTGCGGAGGCCGACCGGATTTTTTCCATGTTGATGGGAGATGAGGTGCCCCCGAGGCGTGAATTTATTGAAACACATGCCAAGTATGCGAATATAGATGCATGATCTATGCTCAGAAGATATGGAAGCGCCGGAATACAGTTCCGGCGCTTTTTTTAATCCCCATTGTTAATTACTCTTCTCAGGAGAACTGTTTTTTTTTCTATATTAGCTGATCATCAAATATTTGTCATGTCCGAAGAAAACAGGCAGATCGAATTGCGAAGCGATGAAGTAGAGGATATCCTCGGCAAGGTACCGGGATGGATAACCAGGAACGGCATTTTGATGCTTTTTTTTATAATGTTGCTCCTGTTGGCGGGCGCCTGGATATTCAAGGTTCCGGATGTGAAGAAGGCGGAGATCTATGTGACCTCACTGCAGCCTCCTGCCGATATTGAATCAAGAACAGATGGAAAAATTGAAAAGTTATTCGTTACAGATAATGAGCGGGTGAGCGCAGGTCAGGTATTGGCGGTGATTGAGAATCCGGCCGTTTTCTCCCATGTTGACGCATTAAAGGACCGGCTTAGCGCCTTGAATTTGCAGGAGGAGGGGATGTTCGATCTGCAGATGCCTGTTAACGGTGAGGCAAACCTGGGGATGATACAGCCGGATTATGCTGACTTCTATAAGTGTTGCAGGGATTATCGTGAATTTGTGCAGTTGAATTATCACAACAGGAAAATTGATCTGCTCAGGGAAGAATTTGAACAATACAGGACTTATTCAGAAAACCTGGATACCCGTGCTTCCATATTGAGGGAGGAGTATGGGCTGGCCCGGAAGCAATATCAGCGAGATTCATCATTGTACCTGCAGGGGGTGGTCTCTGAATCAGATTTTGAGCGTAGCAAATCGCAAATGCTGACCAGCAGGGCGGGGTGGCAGGAGATGCTCAGCCTGAATGCCGAAAACGAGATCAGGATGGCAGGAATCCGGGAACAGATACTGGAGATGGAACTGAAGCGGCAGGATCAGCAGTCCACGATTGTTACGGCAATGGAAGAGGCACTTAACAGGTTGAAGGCCTCTATCGCTACCTGGGAGAAAATGTACCTGATCGTTGCACCTATTACCGGGGATGTTACTTTTAACCGCTTCTGGAGCGAACATCAGAATGTGAAAAGCGGAGAAAAAGTGATGACAATCATTCCAGGTGACGGGGGGGCGCTGGTTGGAAGGATCAATCTTCCGCTAGCCGGTGCCGGGGAGGTTCATGAAGGAAATCCAGTGAACATCCGGTTTGAGGATTATCCCTACCTGGAGTATGGAATGGTCAGGGGGATCGTGGATAATATCTCCAGGGTACCGCAGGATAATTACTATACTGTAGAGGTCAGGTTACCGGATGGATTAACGACCTTTTATGGCATGAATATCGGATACAGCCAGAATATGCATGGTCAGGCAGAGATTCTGACCGATAAGATGCGTCTGCTTCAGAGAATCTTTAATCCGGTACGAAGCGCCGCCTCCCGGCAGCGTGAAATGCAGTATTAAAAAATTGTTACCTATCAGAAATATTCTATATTTTTGTGCGTTGATCAATATAGTTTCTGGTTTTTCTTTTTTCAATAGATTGTTCAGAGCACCCGATAATTATTAACCTTACTAACACATAATTTGTGAAAAGAATTTTGCTGATATTCGTTATTGCAGTTGCTGCTGCTGCACTTTTTTTCGCTGTATTCAGATATGCCTCCTTTGGCAAGATCAAGTCCGGCGATTTTGAAATTACCACTGTGGAGATAGGTTCTGTGGTATCCACCGTTCCTGCTGAAGGGACTGTAGAGCCGGAAAGTGAGGTGCTTATTCTCAGCCCGGCATCAAGTATCATTCACCGTATTGTTAAGGATGTAGGAAGCAAGGTAGAGCTCGGTGAGGCAATCATTATTCTTGACCCTGACCCGGTACAGGAGGAGATCGAACGGATTGAGGACCAGCTGGAGGTTAAGCGGAATTCTCTCAGGAAAAATGAGCTGAACGCGCGGAGTATACGGGTCGACCTGGATTACAATGTAGAGGTCAGGAAATTGAAGATCGCCTCTATCAAGTCGGAGCTGGCTGACCAGGAGCAGTTGCTGGAGGTGGGAGGGATTTCTCCTGCGAAATATGAGAAGACAAAGCAGGAGCTTGTGCTTGCGGAGAAGGACCTGGAAACACTGAATGCCCGGAATTCCATCCGCCTGCAGCAGCTTGAGACCGACGACGAAGGATTGCGCCTGCAGATTACGATCCAGGAGAAGGCGCTGGAGCAGCAGAAGGAATTGTTGAAAGATATGATCATCAGGGCCCCTTCGGCTGGTATCATTTTGTCACTTGATGGACAGCAGGGTGAAAAAGTAAATAAGGATAAACGCCTGATCACCATGTCGAACCTCTCTAATTTTAAGATCATTGCCAATACGGATGACCGTTATTCGGAGCATATACGCACCGGAACAGAGGTGATTATTGAGCTGACAGAGGAGGATCTTAAGGGCCAGGTCGGCACGGTTAGTCCGGCTATCAGGAATAAGAAGGTAGAGTTTGATGTCTATCTCGATCAGAGCAACCACTGGAGGTTAAGGCCCAATATGACCCTTCCGTTGAGGGTGATCGTGGGAAAATCTGATAGCATTATGCGTGTGAAATACGGACCCTCATTACAGCGTTCCTCCGATTTTGACATCTATAAGGTTGAGGGTGATGTCGCCATAAAAAGGCGCATACATACTGGTCTGATGGGTGATCAGTACCTCGAAATAGTTTCTGGTGCCGAACCGGGCGACCAGGTGATCATATCGGATGTCTCTCTTTTCCGTAACAGAGACAAGGTGGAAATCTATTAACCAGTTTAACCAATGAACATCAAGTTTCTTTTTGTTTTTCTGATTTCAGGAATACCTTTCGTCTTCACTTCTGCGCAAGCGTCTGATACCTCAATTAACGATGAGCAGTATGATCTCTACAAATTAAGCCTTAAGAATGTTATTGAGCTTGCTATAACGCAGTCCTCAGCGATCAAATATGCGCAGAATACGGATGTGAACGCCTATTGGCGTTATAAGAACTATCTGACGAGGTTCAGACCACAGCTGGTATTGTCGGGTGATTTTCCGAAATTTGAGAACAATACGAGTCCGATTACCCAACCCGACGGAAGCATAAAATTTAAGCAGATCAGGAGGATATCATCTTCTGCAAATCTTGCGCTCAACCAATCTATTGCCGCAACCAACACCTCTATCTATGCTGCAAGTTCGGTATACGGTATCAATGATATACTTGCACAGGAACAGGAGTTCTCCGGAAGTCCGTTCTATATTGGTTTTACCCAACCAATATTTTCATACAACTGGGCAAAATGGTATAAAAAGACGGCGCCACTCGATTATGAGCGTTCCAAGCGGGATTACCTGGAAACCATTGAGGAGATCGCTCATATGGCAACACGGTATTTTTTTAATTACCTGCGTATCCAGACCAACTACAATCTTGCTAAAAGCAACCTGGAAAACAGCAAAGCCAACCTGGAAATCGCAGAGGTACGGCGAAAGTTAGGGACTGTATCTGAAAATGATTATTCCAGGATCAGGCTGGCTGTGCTTAATGCAGAAAAATCGGTCCGAAATGCGGACATGGATCTTCGCAATGCCGATTTCGCATTGAAATCGTATATCAATATTGATCAGAACTCTGTTATCGAGCTTATTATACCACTCGATATGACGCTTTTTTATATCGATCCTGACAAAGCGCTTGCAGAGGCAAAGGAGAATAAAGACGATATACTCAATTTCCAGCGGAGGCTCCTCATTGCTGACCGTGATCTGGAGGAGGCGAAAAGGGACAATGGTCTGAGTGCAACACTCAGGGGAAGTTTTGGTTTGTCAAATTCCTCAGAGGTTCTTGGAGGCGTCTATAAACAGCCTGAACAGCAACAATTTCTGCGCCTGTCGATGAGTCTGCCAATCCTGGATTGGGGAAGGTCGGCTTCTCAGATTAAGCTTGCAGAATCTCAGCGGGATCTGGTTCTGTATGATGTTGAGCGTGACAAGAGGGATTTTGAGAGAAGGGTTGTGGTCCAGGTTGAACGCTTTAACCTGTTGCGTGACCAGTTGCGTACAGCAGAGGAGGCCGATAAAGTTGCCGAGAACGGGTACCGGATCGCCCAGAAAAAGTTCCAGAACGGGGAGATCAGCATTACAGAGCTAAAGATATCCCTTGGGGAACGTGAATCAGCCAAGCGTGATTACATCAGGTCCATAGAAGACTACTGGGAGTCGTATTACTACATCCGGATCCTCACCCTGTACGACTTTGAATTTCAGCAGAAAATCTTCTATGACAACCCGATGCTGGAAAACGAGGATGCGTTGTAATCTTACTCTTCCGTTTCCAGGTAGTATCCCTCCCTGTCAAGCAGGTGATCGAGGTCAGCTATGCCATAAACCAGTATTGCGGTAGCCACTGCAGCATGCTCCTGGTATTCCGCGATACTTTTATCGTAGGTGTCTCTTTCGGTGTGCCAGATCTCACCATAATTGAAGTCATACCCTTTTGGATCACCAAGGTCAAAACCAATGGTAGGAATCCCTTTAACTGCAAAGGGGCCACTGTCAGTTCCCCAGGGCCGCTCAGGTCTTTCCCGGGGCTCCCTCTCCTTCAGTTCCAGCGGAAATTCCGGATTAATCCTGTTGATGGCTTCAGCGATGGGAATGAAATCCTCTTTCATGGCTTCAGATACCGTGATTGACACCGGCACGGTCGGTCCGCTGTCACGGTTCACCATGTTGGAGACCTTGTCCAGCTTATCTTCATTCTTCTTTACCCAGCTTTTGGACCCGTAAAGTCCAAATTCTTCCCCGGCCCAGAGGACTGTCAGGATCGTACGCTTTGGTTTTCCGCCGGCCTCCATGATCAGCCGGGCAGCCTCCATTGTTGGGGTTACCCCTGAACCATCGTCCACACCTCCAGTGGCTACGTCAAACGCATCAAGGTGTCCTCCCATGATCACGTATTCATCAGGGAATTCTGTCCCCGGAATGATACCGATCACATTGTGGTACTTCACCGGTCCCATTTTAAAATGATTTCGGATATCGAACTCCAGCTGAAAATAACGCCGCTCTTTTGCCATCTGGTAGATAACATCATACTGGTGTTCATCCAGTTTGATATCCGGTACTTCGGGAAGGGAGTCGAATACCAGGTCGTGCACGTTTTTCCGGTCGTACAGCACACGAATGGGGACTTTGGATGACTGTATGATTCCCAGGATCCCGGCATCCACCATCTCCCTGTAGAAGAGGGCAGGGTGTTCAACCAGTTCCTGAATTTCCTGTTTTTTATATCTTTTTTTGTCCCTGTTTTCACGGTTCTCTTTCCTGATACGCTGGTTCTCTTCGGCAATCTTTTTGTTTTTTTCCCGGATCGACCGACGTATTTTGTCACCTCCCTCAGAGAAATCGATCGGCCAGCCGGTGTTTTCTCCGGAGATCAGCACCCAGGCGCCTTCCAGCTTCCCTTTCATACGTTCGAATTCCGCTTCCGTCTTAGGTTCGATGAGGACATGTCCCCGCTGAACGCCTTTTGTACCGGAGGTGTAAGAAGGGGTGGCAAAGTGAAGGTGCATACCGTTTTCCGCCAGCAACCGTCCGAACCACGGTCCCCTGTTAAAACCTACCGGCAGTTCGCCCACCTCGTCAAAAATCACTTTCATGCCCCATTCCTCGAACTTGCTGGCCGCCCAGACAGCAGCATTTTCGTATGCATCAGACCCGACCAGCCTTCCTCCGAAGCGGTTTGAGAGTACATCGAGGTGTTGCATGCTCTGGTTATCGGTGGTGCCGGTCTCAATGATCCGGTTGAAAACTTCCTCAGTCTGGGCATTTGCAACAGTGATTCCCAGGATAAATATCAACAGAAAAAATGTACGCATTTTTTGAATAATTTAATTGAATACCAGGTTAATGACGTGATGTATTGTGAAGGAGATCCTTCATGAATAAATGATCAGTTTGCAGTATCTGTTCAGCAATGGCAGGACATTTTATTTCCCCATTGCATTCTCAATTGCGGTTTTACCACCAACTACCGGCAGCCTGACCGAGGTACCGTCCAGATCGATGGTCAGTTCCGTTCCCGGGTCCGGCCATAGGGTGAAATCCTTGTCGCTGGAAAAGATCATCAGTCCGATCTGTTGTCCTGCAGGAATCACCTGGTCGTCCGGCTCGAGGTCAAAGGTCACCTCGTAGAACTTTCCCGGTTTCAGTGGTTTGCTGTCGGAAAGTGACTGATGGTTCTGCGGGTCGGCCCAGCCACGTGTGATGATATTGTCGGTGATTTTTGCTCTTCGGCCCTTTTCCCAGGGAAGGGCGACCATCCATACCGACAGGTTGGCGAAAGGTTTGCTGCTGGCCAGTTTCACGGTGATGACCGGTATACCGGAAATATGGATGGAGTCCTGGAGTTCCGGGGTAAGGTAAATGAGCCTGTGTTTGGTGATCTCGGCCCTGGCAAGTGCTTCACCATCGAACGAGAAATTGTCCACCAGCGTCTCAGTTCCCTTATTCTCTCCTTCATGGGTAGTCAGGCTTCCTCTGCCGGGAGCACCTCCTTCAAGGAACAGTGTTACATCTGATGCATCGGGATGGGGATATGCGGGGTAGGGTGTTGGTTCTGACATCTTATCGTCCTCCCTGACGATCCACACTTCGGGATCCTTTTCGACGCCGTTCTCGATGCCGTGCAGGTATCTTGTGAACCACCGGTTCATCATAGACACCGGTGGTGGTCCGCCGTGACCGTTCTGGTGGTAATAGAGCTGTACGGGCAGTCCTTTTTCCTTTGCCGCTTTGTAGATCCTGTAGCTGTGGATCGGCATGACGTTCCAGTCATTGAAACCGTGCGACATCAATAAGGCAGCTTTCATCGGTTCAATATCCAGCAGGTAATCACGCGATGCCCAGAAATCGTTCCAGTCGCCCGTGATCCTGTCCATTCCTTCAGCCATCTCCCTGTCCCTTACCACCGCGTTATTACGGGCACGTTTGGCTTCATCACCGCTGTGGATGAAGTCGTAGATCACATCAATGTCTTCACCCATCCAGCCGCCGGGATGACGGATCAGGCCGTTGGCGCGGTAGTAATGGTAATAAGAGGTGTTCGGTGCAACCGGGATAATCGCCTCCAGTCCGTCTACGCCGGTAGTTGCTGCAGCAACAGGGATCGTTCCGTTATAGGAGGTTCCTGTCATGCCTACCTTGCCGGTCGACCAGTAGGCCGTAACCGCTTCGTTGCCGTCGCGTTCAGTATAGCCTTTGGCACGTCCGCAAAGCCAGTCTATCACCGCTTTCGGTGCCAGTGATTCATTGTCACCACCTGCTGTGGGAGCACCGTCAGACAATCCTGTGCCTGGAGAGGAGGAGTGTACAACAACATATCCGCGTGGCAGCCATGTTTCCACATGACCGGTGGAGATGACCGGGCGTTTGCCCCTGCGCTTGATCTCCGGTGCATGCACACGTTCAGGCGGTTCCTCGCCCAGATTGTGCCGTGGATTCCAGAAATATTTGGGAGAGGGCGAAGCTGTACCTGCAAAATAGGGACTTGAATTATAGACTACCGGGAGTTTCAGTCCATTGGTTTCGGTTTGCCAGGGACGTGTCACATCGACATGCATCCTGTCCGGTTTACCATCGCCGTCGGAATCGAATTCGGTTTCCACCCAGAGGTCGTGCCGGATCCACAGGTCGGGATCACTGAATGCCTCAATGATTTGGGCTTCACCATTTTCAAATTGAGGCACCGCGGAACTATCAGCCGCTGTTTGTGCTGTAAGCAAAGTGGTCGTACTGCCAAAAACGAATACTGCCAGCAGCGAAACCAGGGATGTGTGTACTTTCTTCATGTTGTATTGTAATCTGTGCGTTATGAATGTGATGTTTGATGAGAGCGAATCTACAAAAAAAACCTGCGAAGCAGACTGATCCGGAACATGTTTTAAAATGATCTGGTCTGTTTGTAAAAGTTGATACCTGTTGCTAATATTGGTGAAACGCATCAGATACGAACGAAAGTACCACCGGCAGGGATTCCCTCCAGTAGGTCCAGCTGTGTCTGCCGTTCCTTACCCTGTATTCATGCGGGATCTCTTTTTTTCGCATCGCGATATGCACCAGGCTGTTGCCTTCATAGAGAAAATCATCATCCCCGCAGTCGATGAACCACCTGACCGAGCCAATCTCTTTTGCCGGCAGCTGTTCAACCAGTGTCACAGCATTGTGCCGGTCAAACCAAGCCTTCAGCTGTTCCTCGGGCGTGTCAGGGTCGTATTTATAGAGTCCGTTTTTCATCTGTTCCAGGCTCAGTGGCCCCACATAGGCACTCAGCGGACAGGCAGAAGAGAAGAGGTCAGGCCGGTGCAGGGCATACATGAACGATCCGCCGCCGCCCATGGAGAGACCGGCTACCGCACGGTACCGCTTTTCACTCCTGATACGGTATTTCTGTTCCACGTAGGGCATCAGCTCTTCGAAGAAGAAGTCTTCATACCGCCAATCGCCGTTGATGCTGTTGAAGTATCCGCGCTGACCGGTATTGGCGTCGGGCATGATAATGACCATGGGGGTGGCTGTTCCTTCTCTTATCGCTTTGTCGGCGATGTGCAGTACCTCACCGAACTGGATCCACCCCGACTGATCATCACCCGCCCCGTGCAACAGGTAGAGTACGGGATAACTGCGTTCAGACGTTTCATAATCAGGGGGGAGGTAGATCGCGTATTTTCGCTCGCCCTTCAGTATTTTGCTGTTCATGGTGAGGTTGTCATACACCTTCCCGGTCTGGGACCAGGAGGGGAGTGTAAACAGGGATGCGAGAATGAGCAGGAAGAATGTTTTTTTCATGTGGCTGATTTTTACGTGGGTTTTGAATGGAGAATGTGTATTGTTGTTTGCGCGATTCCATGCATATGCTTTGTATCCAGTGTAACCGTCACAGGTGTGGAGCGCCGGCATTCTGGTAATGCAATTCATCACTTGTAAAACTTTTTTGTAAATGCTGCGAACTCGCCTTTGCCCAGGATGATCCTTTTCCAGAAGGCTGTGATGAAGCCCAGGCCGTAACCGGTGAGCTGAATATAGCTGGTGAATACCGACAGGAGTCCAATGGCGGCACTCCTGTTTCTTATTGCCGAGTCGAGAAGCAGGAGCAGGAGATGAAGACCGACAGGCAGCAGGAAGAGGGGTGACCAGAAAATCGCGGGCAGGATGAGCGCGATAAGTCCCATGGTAAATACAGCGGGTAGAAAATGGATGAGTTTTAATGATTCCGGATGCCTTTTATAGAGGTTGATCCGGGCGATACCCGAGTTAAAAACCTGTTTAAAGAATTGCCGCGTACTGGTTCGCCGTTTATGAAAGACGAAGGCCTCCTTGATCAACCTGGTGCGGAACCCATTCTCCAGGATACGGATACTCATGTCAATATCTTCGCCAAACCGCATTCCGGCAAAACCTTGGGTTTTTTCGAACACCTCCCTGGAGTATCCCATGTTGAAGCTTCGCGGATAGAATTTATCCATTTTTTCGCCACCTCCACGGATCCCCCCGGTAGTAAAGAAGGAGGTCATGGAGTAATTTACCGCTTTCTGAAAACGGGTGAAACTTTCATGCGCCCTGTCGGGTCCTCCGAAAGCATCGATACCATCTTTGTCAAGCGCTTTTCTGACTGTCTCAACATACCTTTCGGGAAGGATGCAGTCGGAATCCAGGAAGATCCCGTAATTGCCTGAAGCCTTTTCGAATCCATAATTCCTGCTGGGGCCCGGTCCGCTGTTTTCCTTGAAGTAGTAGCGCAGGTTCAGCCGTTCAGCAAATTTTTCCGTTTCGGCCTGGCATGTTTCCGACGATCCGTCCTCCACGATCACTACTTCAAAATTCCGATCCGTTTGCCTGTCGAGGCTCTTCAACAGCTCTTCGACTTCAGAAGGCCTGTTGAATACAGGTACGATAATGGAGATCCGGCGTTCTATATTCGTGTTCATAATCTTTTTACGGAAGCGCCTCTCGTGACAGGGAAGAGGACTGCTTTTATCAGCGCTGTTTTTCGCTATGAAGATTCAAAAATAAGAAACATTTTTAACTTCCCTTTCTTATGGGGTGCTTAAAGGAGCAGCACATTGTTGCTGTCGTCTGTCCCGGCAGGCACCAGCACTGCAATAGCAAATCCATTTACCTGGCTGCATTCTGAGGCATAACATGATGGGATCCGGCATTTCGGCAGTTGTTCAATTGTATTATCTTTACCGTTCAATTGTCTCTTTGACGAAACAAGTTTCTCGATATTATGGACAGACAGCCTTCAGAGATATTCTTTCACCTGGGGCTTACCAAGGTGGCCTCTACCTATTTTCAGAAGCTGGTATTCCCCAGCCTGGAAGGAGTCCGGTATTATCCAAAACATCAGTTCGGGCGTTACAGGGAGCTGGCAGGTTTATCTGCTGAAGGCAAATTTCTCTTTTCTACCGAGAAGGACCGGCGCATTGTGGAGGCGGTGGAGGAGATTGTCAGCGTATGGCCAGATGCGAAAATCATTTTGTTTATCCGCCGGCATGACGACTGGCTTCTGTCCCGGTATAAATACCGTATCAGGAAGCTGGGAGGGGAGCGTTTTTCCGAATTTTTCGATCTGGATGGTGATACGGGACTTTGGAAGCGGGATACATTGCTGTTGAGGCCAAAGATCGAGGCGATCGAACGCATCTGTAAAACCCCGCCACTGGTATTAACATATGATCTTTTGAAAAAAGATCCAGAAGCATTCCTGACGCGGCTGACCAGTTTTATGGGAACGAAAGTCGTATCCGGTGTACGTCGGACCAGGCCCGTTAACAGGGCGTTCAGTGAGAAGCAATTGATCGTGTTGCGGCGATGGAACCGTTTTCACCACTACCATTCCGGGAATAACGGGAAACCAGTTTCAGGAAAGATCCGGCGCAGGGTTTTTGAATACCTGCTGCACATGGTTGCGTTTATTGCACGGTTTGTTCCGCGGACGCTGATCAGGGAGAAGCAGCTACTGACAGCGGCAGACGAGCAGGAGCTAAAGCGGATCCGGGCGTACTATGCGGACGACTGGGCCTTCAGCAGTGAATATGACCATTCGCGGCGATCAAAATAACCGGTCAGCTTAAAAATTATAACCCGTCTCAGCGATTTATACGGCCGGTCCCATGAGGGATTTCACCTGGCCGGCATTGTGCGACAGGATAATAACCGTTGAAGAACATGCGTCTTTCTGCTGTTTTTCTCATGTTTTTTGTTGAATTTTCCATAATTTATGTTTTCAAAATCAATCAAGTCAGATTTTCAGACAACAAAAACAACCTGCTATGAAATTATCAGTCTCTTTTCTTTTTGCGGTTGCAT
>JAGYMF010000041.1 GCA_018400695.1 Bacteroidales bacterium
CTGGCATTTTTTTCATTCCTGGTTCCGAATGGAATATTGAAATCCATGACATTGGGTACGTTCACAGCTTCGCGGCCAAACCTCTCTTTCAATGTATTTTGGGCATGCGTATTGATTACTGCGTGAATGGAATTCGGAGCGATCAGGGGGAAGACGGTCTCCACAAATTTATTGATATCTTCGTGAGGAGAGCGGTACCTGTCGCCCCTTTCCCACGCAAAATCATGGTCATGCGTGATTGTAGGTAACCCCAGTTTTTGAACAGCCTTGTTGATGGCCATTCCCATTTCCAGGTGGGAAGGGAGTGCGGAGGCATTTTCTGATATCAGCAGATCCAGTTTATTAATGCGGGCCCATTCGATGATCTTTTTGTAGATCACTTTAGAATAGAGGTTGATATGTTCAATAAGTTCCTGGGGATCTGTTTCCGGGTGGAAGAATGCTTTTTTCTGGCTCCAGTAGCTTTCGGGAGAGAAAAAGGACATTTCAGGAACCAGTGTTTCGGTAGCCGGATCCATTGGTCTTTCCTGGAACTGACCAGAGACAATGAAAATTTCATGGCCCATGGAGCGGAGCACTTCGATCCATTTTTCCGTTTCGAGTGCAACACCGTCCACACCACCAATTCGTCCTATAATGATACCGATTCGCATTCGGATAATTTTATTGGTAAAGATATTAAGCTACAGGGTAAATATATCGCTGCCGATTAAAACGCTTTCAGCATAGAGTTCTACACGGTATTCTCCGGGGACGATCTCACCGTTATTTGTCCAGAATATAGAAACCGGCAGATCGGTATTTTCATAGGTTACTGTGCGGGATGCGGAAACCGGCAGGGCTTCTTCGCCGACAGTGACCATTTCCATTTCGGGGGATCCGAGGACAATACCATCGGGGCGTACAAGCCGCAGATAGATGGTTTTGTCGCCAGGCTCGGCGACGGCATTTGCCCTTACGATGAAATCTGTACGGATCTTATCGATGCTCTTGAGTCTTCTTCGGGGTCTGTTATTGGCATTGATAGGTTCGATGAAGATGTCTGAAACCTGAAGGGATGAAGCGGTTTTTTTGATCTCTTCAAGTTGCGCCTTGTCTGTTTCCAGCTGTTGCTTTTCGGTTTGTAGTTTTTGTTCAGAGCGTTTCAGTATCACATTTTCGGCCATCAGGGCCTGGTTTTGTGAATTTAGTGAATCGATCTGAACGATATAGCTGCGCAGTACAGAACGAAGGGTTTCCATTTCCCTTTTGTACATCCTGATTTTATAGGCATCGTCTGCCTGAATAGCGATGAGCCGGTTGATTTTTTCCTGTTGAATTTGCAATTCGCCCTGTATGCGTTCATTGTCTGTTTCCAGGGAGTCGTATGACATGTAGATATGATGCAGTTCACGCTCCAGGGAATCGCGTTCCATAGCGAAGAAAACACGGTTTTGTTCGAGTTCATCGCGGGTGAGGTCATAATCTTTTTTCAGGTCCACCAGGATATAGACAGATACGGCAAGGACCACTGCAAGAAGGCCGATAATGCCATACAGAACACCAGTATTAATATTTTTTTTACCCATTGAAGTTGAAATTTCGATACAAATATATGAAACACTTATTATTAAGCAGCAATAATTAAATCAACAAAGATAATAGTATATGCACAGAAAAATCCCGGATGCTCTGCTTAGTGAAGGCTGCCAGGAATATCTTTTTCAGATATTCCGAATTTTTCGTCCGATTCAAGGTTTCCGGTCGGCTCTACGTGTACCATTACATCGTACACATTTTCAACATCATTTTTAATCATGTTTTCAACCGCTTTGGCGATATCGTGGGCTTCCCTGACGGTCAATTCCGGATCCACTTCGATATCGAGATTCACCATATACCGTGAGCCGATTTTACGGGCCCTGGTACGGTGTGGGTTATGTGCGCCGTTGACTTTCCGAATGGATTCAAAAAGTTTTTCATAGAGGATTGGATCCTGGATGCCGTCCATCAGTTCAGTATTGGATTTCATAAAGATCCTTATTGCTTCGTACATGATGAAGAGGCTGATCAGTAATGCAATGATTTTATCGATAACCGCCACATTGAAAGCAATGGTACTGATCAGTCCTACGAGAACAGTTAGGGAGATCAGCATGTCGTTTCGCATATGAATCCCCATCGTTACCAGCATATTGCTTTTTTGGAGTTTGCCGGTTCTTTTGAGGTACAGGCTCAGCAGTATTTTACCGGCCATCGAAAAGACAGTAACATAGATGGCCATCATTTCGGGGATACCGCTGATTTCGTTTTTTATCAGTCGCTCGATAGCAGATATCGCCAGCTGGGCACCCGCAAGAAAGATGAACATAGAGAGCACTTTTGTTGCTACAGTATCAGCTTTTACATAGCCATAAGCGAACTTGATATTGGGTGGCCGATGTACCACCCTGGCAGCGATGAGTGTTACAAATGAGCTGAGGATATCTGCAGAAGAATCTATGCCATCGGCGATAACGGCATAGCTTCCCGAAATGAAACCAACCACCAGTTTTAACAGGGCCAGCATGGCATTACCCATGATAGAGACCCAGGAAGCAAAGATGATATTTTTACCAGGTTTGGCCATTTGTTTAAAGGTCTTTGTGCAGAAGACTTCTGCTGTGATCGGGATCAAATTCGAACTGCAGGGTGGAATGGTGTATTTGGTAGCGTTCTTTTAGTATTTTTTCTATTTTTTGCTGGGTGATTTTCAGCTGACTTACATGCAGGTCGTCTGTTAGTTCGATGTGTGCTTCAAAATGAATTTCGCGGTCGCTAAGATTCCAGGCATGGAGGTGATGCACATTGTTCACTTCGGGCAGTGATTCAACCTTCATTTTTATCTTGTTGATATTCAGGTGTTCGGGGGTTGATTGCATCAGGATGTTCACAGCTGTTTTGAGGATAATATAAGATTCACGTATCAGGTAGAGACCAATCAGAACAGTGATTACGGGATCGAGCCAGTATATTTCAAACAGTTGTATGGCCGTTGCAGCAATGATTACCACGATTGAAGAGAGGCTGTCGCCGATAAGGTGGACATAGGCAGCCTTTACATTGATGCTTTTTTTTGAATCTTTCCTGAGGAGCGTTACAGCAAGGATATTTGCCACCAGGCCTATCATTGCAACAAAGATCACAATGATCGTTTTAACAGGTTGCGGGTCCCGGAGTCTCTCCCAGGCCTCCCTGAAGAGGAAGAAGCAGATGATAATCAGGATGACTGCGTTGAGCATTGCAGCCAGTATTTCAATCCTTTTATAACCAAATGTTTTTTTCTCTGTAGCATTTCGTTTTCCCACCCTGGTAGCGATCAGGGCAATGAAAGTGGAGAAAGCGTCGGTCATGTTGTGGAGGGCATCAGACAGCAGTGCAAGGCTGTTTGAGAGGATCCCTCCTGCAATTTCAACGATGGTAATCACAAAGTTCAACAGGGTCGCTGTGAGAAGATTACGCTCATTCACAGGTTGATGGCGGTGACTTTTTCGACGTTTATTATTATTTTCAGCCATTTCAGATAAACAGTAATAAACTCAGGGCCATCACTGCCATGCCGAGCACAAAACCGTAGATGGCGTAGTGGTGATGTCCATACTCTTCAGCAGTGGGTAAGAGTTCATCTATGGAAATAAAGACCATAATACCGGCAACGCCACCGAAGAGAAAGCCGAAAAGACCTTCGGGTATTCCGGAGCCGTTAAAGAACAGTGTAATCAGGGCAAAGGCAAATAGCGCACCTACAGGTTCCGCCAGCCCTGAGATCATTGAGAGAAAAAAGCCTTTTCGTTTGCTTCCTGTACCATAAGAGATAGGTACCGACACAGCGATACCTTCAGGGATATTGTGTATAGCGATGGCGACAGCTACAGGGATGGCGAGTTCAGGCTCTGTTAGTCCTGCAAAAAAGGTGGCAATTCCCTCGGGAAAGTTGTGGATGGCAATGGCCAGGGCAGTAAAAAGTCCCATACGTATCAATTTGGGATCGCGTGTTTCGCTTCCATTTTTCACCTCCTCAATTCGCCGTATTTCATGGGGGTTTTCGTAGGAGGGGATCAGTTTATCGATAATTCCGATGATCAGGACACCCGAAAAGAAAGAGAGTACAGTAACCCAGGCGCCTGTTTTCTCTCCATAAACAAGTATCAGTGAATCGTGTGATTTAGTTAGAATTTCCATGAAAGAGACATAAATCATGACACCGGCAGAAAATCCCAGGCTGGCAGAAAGAAATCCGGTTTTGGTCTTTTTTGTAAAGAAAGCAAGGGCACTCCCGATCCCGGTGGACAGTCCGGCGAAGACGGTTAAACCGAAAGCAAACCAGAAATTACCCGTTTCCATAGAGTAATAAAATTGTGTTAAATCTTTACAAATATTTTCATGAGCAACAATTATAACGTCCTGTTATTGTCATTTCAGAAACGGTTATTTTTTCATGTTTTTCTTCCCGGCTTTCTTCGGAATGGGCGTTTTGGAAAAATAGGCAGGTTTTTTCCGGGTATAAATGATCAGTCCAATTCCGATCAGAATGAACGGAATGCTTAACCATTGTCCCATATTAAGGAACATGCCCGATTCGAAAGAGACCTGGTCATTTTTGATAAATTCGATAAAAAACCGGGCAGCAAAAAGCAGTATAAGAAACACGCCAAAGATAAGTCCATCCCTGATTTCGTCTTTTTTCTGCCTGTAGTAGAGAAAGAGAATGAAGAAGATCAGCAGGTAGCTCAGTGCTTCATAGATCTGGGTGGGATGGCTGGGAACATTGGGAAGGATTGCACCTGTAGTGTCATCTATTACCCTGTCGCGTACGAAAAGGAAAGCCCAGGGCACATCGGTTGCACGGCCGTATATCTCGGAATTAAAGAGATTACCAGTCCTGATAAAGGCACCACCCAATGGAACAACAATAACAAGGCGGTCCATCAGCCAGAGAAAAGAGAGCTTATGTTTTCTGATGTACAGCCAGAGCGTCAGCACAATGCCAATGGCGGCTCCATGGCTTGCCAGTCCTCCTTTCCATATTTTCAGAATTTCTATGGGATTGCTGAGATAGTAGGAGGGTTCATAGAACAAACAGTGGCCGAGCCTGGCTCCCACGATGGTTCCCAGGGCAATATAGATCAATAGCTGGTCCATCATTTCTGCGTCCAGTCTTTTGATGTTTAGTGCCTTCGTAAAAACCAGGTAACCAGACAGGAAAGCCATTGCGAACATAAGACCGTACCACCTGATTGTAAGTGGACCGATACTAAAGATCTCGGGATCTACATTCCATGTGATATAGTTTAATACCATGATAATAGTTTTTTTCAGAGGATAAAGCTACAAATTATATACTATTCTTTCTTACCGGTAGTTTAATAAATAATGTTACACACGCCGGAATGACTATCTTTGTAATTCTGAATGAAGAGAGAAAGGTCCATATTTCACTGGCTGATTTTTGCCGGAATGCTGATAAGTGCTGGATGTGCGCAACAGGGGGCTCCTACCGGCGGCCCGGTGGATGAGGATCCCCCCGTTGTGTTAAAAACCACACCAGAAAATTATTCAACCAATTTCGAAGGCGGTAAGATCTCCATCACATTTGATGAGTACCTTGATATGGCAAATTTTACGCAGGAGTTGGTGGTCTCTCCGCCAATGGAGGAAAAGCCGGTTATAAAATTAAAGAACAAGACATTGCTTATTGAGTTTGAGGAGAAGCTGAAGGAGGATGTCACCTATACGTTCAATTTTGGTGAGGGTATCAGGGACCTCAATGAGAAAAATGTCCTGCTTAATTATGAGTATGTTTTTGCCACCGGCGATCTTCTGGACTCCCTTTCTGTGAAAGGAACGTTAAAAAATGCGTTTGATCTGACCATTCCGGAAAGCCCGATCAATGTGATGCTCTATCATTCACTGGAGGATACGCTGCCAATGACGCAGATTCCTTATTATGTGGGAAGGACAGATTCGGAAGGCAATTTTGCCGTGAACAATCTTAGAGCCGGCGTTTATAAATTGTTTGTGTTGAAGGACGGAAACAACAATTTTCTTTTCGATTTGCCGAATGAGGAGATTGCCTTTCTCGACACCAGTCTTCTTGTGGATGGAGCATATTTCAGGAAGATATTGCAGGAAAGCGGCGTTTATGACCCGGATGCGGCCGACACCCTGGTGCTTGATGTTGATACGGCCGGGATGAGTGCAGATACCATCGCCATGCTGTTGGATTCCCTGGAGCAGGCAAAGCCTGACCTGAATTCCCTATACATAGACATGTTCATGTTCACTGAAGATCCGGTGAACCAGTTTATCAGTGAGTATGAGAGAAAGGAGCGGCATTTGATGGAGCTGCAGTTCAATATTCCAGTGACAGACAGCTTTGCCTTCAGCCCTTTTTATCCACCCTCAATGGTTGCTGATGACCTGATCCCCGAATTTGGACTGAACAGGGATTCTTTGGTTTTGTATGCGGCAGATACCGTGGCAGCTGCTTTTGATACTATTGGACTGACCGTGGATTATACCGTTCTGGACACGTTGGATCTTCCTTATGTTAGAAGGGATACGCTTCAATTTGTTTACAGGGAACGTACCACAAAAAAAGAGTCTAAAACAAGTGCCCCGACGCATCTCCAGGTTTCAACCATAAGGAACAGGGGACAGCACCATATAAAGAAAGATATTCTTTTTACACTGAATGAACCTTTGAAAGGAATTGATCCGGAATTGTTCGAGCTGTTTATTATACCGGATACTATTGAGATCCCAGTGCAGGCTGAAATACTTGTTGATACGACGCACCTGCGGCGTGTCCGCCTGCAGAATGAATGGAAGGAGGAGTCCAATTACAGGATGGTGGTTTATCCCGGTGCCATCAGCAATGTGTATGGAAAGACCAATGATACCATTGATGTGAAGTTTCAGATAAAGCCATTGGCAGCTTACGGCCGCATCAATCTTTCACTTGAAAACATTTCAGATACGGTATTGATACAGGTCTTTAGCAGTAAAAAAATGGTCAGAAGCAGAACAGTAACAACTTCCGGGATGTTTGTTTTTGATTTTCTTGACCCGGCCACCTATCACATCAAATTTATACATGACAGGAATGGAAACGGAAAGTGGGACACAGGAAATTATATTGAAGGATTGCAGCCGGAGAAGGTTGAATTTGTTCCCCGGAAAATCAATGTCCGTGCGAACTGGGACCATGGGATTACGTACGTGATGGGTTCTTCTGCGGGACCGCCCGCATCACCGGAAGAGGAGGAGACCGAAGAGCCACTATTTCAGTAAGCGTTCCTTTATTCCAACTCTTTCCAGATCAGTGCAGCAGCACCCAGAACGGCGATGTTTTTGTGAAGCAGGCCAGAAGGGAGGATGTCGATTTTTCCCCTGAAAATTCCGAGCAGGTTATCTTCCATTGCTGCTTTTGTGGGCTCGAAGATCCAATGACCAGCCATGGCAAGTCCGCCAAAAAGAAAGATGGCCTCGGGGCTGATATGTGCAACAGTATCTGCCAGTGCCCTGCCAAGGATTTTCCCGGTTTTATCAAACGCTTTTCTGGCAATTTTGTCGCCATTGTTTGCAGCGAGTGTAATTTGTTTTGAATCGAGCTGGCTAAAAGGAACATCGCGAAATTCCGAATTGTCGGTCTCGGAGGAGAGCAGCTCAAAAACCGTTCTTTTGATACCGGAGGCAGAGACATAGGTTTCCAGGCAGCCCCTTTTTCCACATCCGCAGCGACGGCCTTTTTCTTTAACGCACACATGACCCAGTTCGCCGGCAAAACCATCATATCCATACACGACACCTCCATTAACTACGAGTCCGCTGCCCAGACCGGTACCAAGGGTGATCATCAAAAAGTTTTGCATATTCTGTGCTGCACCAAAGATCATTTCACCAATCGCTGCAGCATTGGCATCATTGGTCAGTACAACGGGGACATTGAATTTCGAACGGAAGATCTCCGCAAACGGGATCACACCTTTCCATATAAGGTTGGGTGCAAATTCAACATTACCAGTATAGTAGTTGGCATTTGGAGCGCCAACACCAACACCTTTGATCGTCAGACTCTTACTGTTATCATGCGAAAATTTTTGAATCAGGTCAGCCAATGCTTCAACGAATGCATTTGGATCATCATATTTGTCTGTTTTGACAGCATCTTCATAATAAAGATTACCCTCTCTGTCAACAACGCCTATTTTGGTATACGTTCCTCCAATATCTATTCCGATAACAGCTTCAGTATTCATGTAATCTGTGAATTTGTCTTAAGGTATGGTTTTGCAAAGATAAAAGTAAGACAAATACTTTACCCTTTCAAGAAATAAATGAATAACAGATATGCAAATCCGCGTAATACATTGTATTATTGTAATCATTATGGAATTATTTATAAATTAGCTGTATTAAAAAAACCAGGGATTTATGAAAAACTTCATCATACCGATCGACTTTTCAAAAGAATCGATCAACGGTCTTGAAATGGCGCTGTTGTTTTCCAAGGTGAAGGAGATCAACATACAGATGGTGTATGTCATCACGTCGGTTTCTGATTATCATCCAAGCACTATAAGTGATGAACAAAAGTTTGCGGAAAACAGGTTCAAAAAACTGATCGAAGAGTACCAGCCCAGGCTTGGTAACAATTCGAAAATCAGGTTTATAGTTAAAAAGGGTAAAGTATACAGGGAGATTGTAAACCAGGTAAATTCCTACAGGAATGCCGTAGTCGCTGCTTCAACACATGGTGCATCGGGATTTGAAGAGTTGTTTGTCGGAAGCAATGTAATGAAGATCATGTCGGCTACACAAAATCCGGTCTTCACCATCAGGAAAAGCCCGGTTCCGATAAAATTCAAAAAAATTGTTTTGCCCATAAAACTGCATTCAGACACAAGGCAAAAAGTACCAATTGCTGCGGAAATTGCGAAATTGTTTGATGCAGAGGTGCATGTAGTGGGGATGTCAACCAAGAACAATAAGCGGGATCTGAAAAGAATTGAATCCTATTGTCACCAGTCTGTCGGTTTTTTAAAGAGCAGGAAGGTACAGACAGTTTCCCATACAGTGATTGGTGATAGCCTGCCTGTCCTTACGCTGAATTATGCCGCTGCAGTGGATGCCGACCTGGTGGTGATTATGGCCAGTGCCATTGATAAGTGGAATGTGTTTTTTGGAAGTTATGCCCAACAGATGCTGAACAAGTCCAAAACGCCCCTTTTATGTATTAAACCCAGGGAAAAACAGCTTCCGACTGGATTTCGAACTTTTGGATAGAAGTGTATGAAGAAGTCTGTAGTTATCGTAGCGGGGGGAACGGGTTCCAGGATGCAGAGTGAAACACCAAAGCAATTCCTTGATCTTGCCGGGAAACCGCTGATTATCTGGACAATTGAAAAATTTACAGCGTTTGATCCCTCGATCAGGGTTATACTTGTTTTGCCCGAAAGCCATCTTATTGTATGGGATGGGTTGAAGAAAAAGTATGTGCAGGCAGACAGGGTAATTACAACTACAGGTGGTTCCACACGTTTTCATTCTGTAAAAAAAGGTCTTGAAAATGTTCATCCGGACGAAATTGTAGGAATACACGATGCCGTACGGCCCCTTGTTTCCGGAGACACCCTGGAGCGTTGTTATTCAGAGGCAGGAAAAAATGGCAGCGCAATACCAGTCATCGATTCCGAAGACTCCCTGAGGAGCCGTTATAGGGTTGGGGAGCAACGTCCTTGACGGAAACTGATGAAACGGGTACAGACACCCCAGGTATTCCAGGCGGAAAAGTTGATTACTGCGTATGACAATTGCCTGGAGAAGGTGTATACAGATGACGCTTCGGTTTACAGGTCCTATACGATCTGAGTTAACACTGGTAGGAAGGGAACATTGAAAACATCAAGAGATCACGTATCCTTCGAACATGGAAATTTGGCTAAGGCCGCTATTGACCAAGCCATAATTCATAATCATCCGATCTTTTTTAAGGGTTGAACACGGGTTCTTCCTTTGGTTTCTGAATTTGGTTTTGTTCTTATCTTGCAGCTTTCTTGAACCAAAGTGTGGATGAAAAAACCAAGTTATCTTGTTATTCTTTTCTTTGTGGTACTCGTAGCGAAACCGTTAAGCGGACAAATAACAGGCGTGGTACCAGATGACCGGCTCATAATACGCGATATTTATTGAAGGCAACAGGGTTACCCGGGAAAACATTATCCTGCGTGAATTGGTCATTTCCAGCGGTGATGATCCTGAAAATGGGCTGTTTTCCGCGTTGGAACGAAAACCGGAGAAGATCTTTTTGAACCTTTCGATCTTTAATTTTTGTAACATGATGTCTCCACCTTCCCAACAGCAAGTTGACGTGATCGTGGAAGTTCAAGACGATAGTATATCAGCTAACCCGATCATGCCCAGAGTACAGAGAAAGAAACCTGAGTACCTTTTGAAGAATCCGAGATGGGACCAGCTCCAATTACGGATTATGGCTCAAGGTGGAATAATTTCAGGGAAAGAATGAGTTGCTGAACGTAAAGGCCAGGCTGGGATATAAGGAGCGAGTATGTGCTGCGATATGAAAAAAGCCAATCTTAACCAGAGCAAGGCCCATAGAATCGATTTGAGTTAGCCTCAGCCGTCAGCACCGCATTAATTATATAACCATGGATAACCGTCCGGTTTTTTATGTGGATGAAAATAACGGCTATTCCTGGAATTCAGCTGATGCGTTTGCGGCCTATTCCTATAGACCGGGTATCTATTCGCGGCACCGTTTCAGGGTCCATTATGTTGATGAATGGATCAGTGACACCATCGCTGCGCTCAATCCCCATTTTTTTGGTGACGGTTACCAGCGCTTCCGGTATTTTTCTGCTGATTATGTTTTCCGGTATGATATTCGTGATTCAAAAATTTATCCGTTGGAAGGAATGGCCGCGAAGATAAAGGTCGAACGCATCGGTTTGGGAATTTTAAAAGATTTTCCCCATCAGAATTTAGAGGCGGAAGGCACGTTTTTTTTTCACAGGAAACTGTACAACAGGTTATATTTTGCCAACGTTGCCACAGGAAAGATAGCCTCCAACAATCAACTGCCCCAGGTAATGCAGGATGCTTTCGGCTATTCGGTTAACATGACCGGATATGATGATTTTGTGATTGACGGGACAGACTATTTTGTAAATAAAGTTGTATTGAAATACCAGCTGGTGAGTCCCCGGGAAGTTTCTTTGCCCTATAAAAAATTGCAACAATTTACAAAGGTGCACTATGCGATGTATCTTAATTTACTGGGCGATCTTGGGTATGTACACAACAACAGTATTTATGACCCAACGAATTATATGATCAATGAATGGCAATACAGCGTGGGTATTGGCCTTGATTTCGTGACGTACTATGATAAGGTTTTTGGTTTTGAATTTGCATTGAACAGGTATGGACAGCGTGGGTTCTTTTTTCATGCAAAAACACCTTTTTTGAATTGGTAAACAGGAGGTATACATGGCTTTAAGGAAAACACCAAGGGCTCAATCCCTGATGATTGCAGGCATGGCTCTGTTTTTTTATGGCGCAGGCTGCCTGTTGATGGATTTTTTTACTCCACACGATCATTATTTGTGGCAGGCTGCAATTGGAATCGTACTTTTTGTTGTTATTTACTATGTCGTTCACCGAACGTTTCTGAGCTATGTTGAGAAGAGACTGAACCCAATTTTCAAAACCATACAGAATGTAACGCTGTCACAAAAAAAGATTAGAAACAGCATTGATTCGGGGAATTTTTCAGAAGAGCTGGATGAGGAGGTGAAAGTATGGGCTGACAACCAAACCGATGAGATCAGGCAGCTAAAGGAGATGGAAAGGTACAGGAAAGATTTTCTTGGGAATGTATCCCACGAATTGAAAACACCGATCTTTAATATCCAGGGATATATTCTGACGTTGCTCGATGGCGGTATTGATGATGCGAAGATCAATACCCTATACTTAAAAAGAGCAGAGAAGAGTGTTAACAGAATGATCTCCATAGTAGATGACCTGGTTTCCATTTCGAGACTTGAATCGGGTGAGTTCAAGCTTAAGCTGGAGGATTTCAATATTGTAAAGCTTGTTGAGGATGTATTTGAATCGCACGAGATGTTGGCAAAGAAATTTAAGGTTAAGCTCGAATTTGACAGTAATTATAACAAACCCATCAAGATTTTTGCAGATAAAAAAAGGATCATGGAGGTCCTGAACAACCTCATTGTCAATTCCATCAAATATGGGAAGGAGAACGGTAAGACGGTAGTAGGATTTATTGATACCGGGGATACAATCCTGGTGGATATCACCGACAATGGTATTGGCATTGAGGAGGAGGACCTTCCCAGAATCTTTGAACGTTTTTACAGGGTAGACAAAAGCCGTTCGCGGGATTCCGGGGGGACGGGTCTGGGGTTGGCCATCGTTAAACACATCATCCAGGCACATAACCAGGCCATCAATGTAAGAAGCGGAGCAGGAAAGGGAACCTCCTTTGTGTTCTCTCTCAAAAAGGGTTAGGGATCTACCCAGTCACCATGTTGCCTGATCACTTCAATAAGTCGTTCGACAGCTTGTCCGGAGGAGATGTTTTTTTCAATGATCTGTTTGCCTTTATAAATGGTTACCTTTCCCATTGCTGAACCCACATATCCGTAATCGGCATCTGCCATTTCTCCCGGGCCATTCACAATGCAGCCCATCACGGCGATCTTCAGCCCTTTCAGGTGGGAGGTGCGCAATTTAACTTCTGAGAGCACGGATTGAATGTCGAAAAGGGTTCTTCCGCAGGAGGGACAAGCGATATATTCGGTTGAAGTAATTCTTGTACGTGAAGCCTGGAGCAGTAAAAAGGAGAGTTTATTGCTGAAAGTTGCCGGGAAATGAGGATTGGTGATCCAAATACCGTTGATCAGCCGGTCGACCAGGAACAGTGCAAATTCTCCTGCAGCACGGATCATATACTCCTCTTCGTTTTTGTCCGCATACGCTTTATGGAGGATAACCGGATGTTTTCCATTGTTTCTGAAATACCCGATCAGCCATTGTTTGATGTTGTGGATATCTGTAGAGCCGGCACGGAGGATCAGCACGGTTGGTTTTATCCATTTTGCAGCAATAGCAGGATCTGTATCTGTTGTCAGTGAAAAAAAGGTTCCGGATTCTTTCCCGGGATTTTTGGTGTCACAGACCAAGTATTCAGTGTTGTCTTTTATTAGTTTTTGGTAGCCGCTGTTTCCAACGGCAATCAGATCGGGGGCCGGATCCCCGTAATCTCCCGCAGCAGCGATCACCACCGGGGGGAAGAGACCCCCGATGCCATGTACTGCATTACTGGCTCCCGGGTGATGCCGGAATGGATTCCAGGGCAGGTTTTTTAATGGATCGTAGGGCAGTTCAGATGGTTTTTCAAAGAATGAAATAATACGTTTTGCTACCGGTATTTCATTTTCGGGAGGTTCGGTAAGGCTTACACGGATTGTATCTCCAATTCCTTCAGCGAGGAGAGGAGCCATACCTACCACTGATTTGATGCGTCCTTCCGGTCCGTCACCCGATTCAGTTACTCCCAGGTGAATTGGGTAGTACAGATTTTCATCGAGCATCCGGCTGACGAGCATCCGGACAGCATGCACCATCAGGATTGTATTGCTGGATTTTAGTGAGACGACAACATTGTGAAAATCCTGT
>JAGYMF010000042.1 GCA_018400695.1 Bacteroidales bacterium
CCATCCATCTGTTTTTTCAAGTACCTCCTTTGACTCTCCATATACTCTCGATTCCCCAGCCCGGTACTCCAGCCGGGCTTTTTTCTATTCAATTGTATACAACATTTCCCGGTTTATGGTGTTTTATCTCCAGTTAACAATATGCCAATAAAGAACCATCAGATGAATGAATCCTGGGACCAACGATACAGTGTAGAAACATATGTTTACGGAAAACTTCCCAACATTTTTTTCAGGGAACAGGTGGAGCTGCTGGAACCTGGAAAAATCCTTCTGCCGGGAGAAGGAGAAGGTAGAAACGCCGTCTTTGCTGCCAGTAAAGGATGGGATGTAGCGGCATTTGACACAAGCAATGAGGGGCGCAGGAAAGCCCTTCGGTTAGCAAAAGAATCGGGGGTGGAAATTCGTTATGACCTTGCGCACTACCTCAGTTTTAAATACGACGAGATGTACGATGCCGTAGGGCTGTTTTTCACCCATCAGCCAGCAGAAATAAGAAAACCATTTCACAGGAAAATCTTTGAATCCCTGAAACCCGGAGGGGTGATTATCCTGGAAACATTTCACAAGAACCAGGTGAACCGAAACACCGGCGGACCCCAGAATACCGACTTGCTTTTCAGTGAAGAGGAGCTGCTGGAAGATTTCCCGGAGATGGAGATGGTCGTGCTGCAAACGCTCATAAAGCATCTTGATGAAGGCCCTTTTCACCAGGGTGAAGCTGTTATCGTACAGATGGTCGCACGAAAAAAACAGTTATTATAACCGGATATGGAACCACTTTTTGGAAAAACGAAAAAGGAGCTGCAGCAGATCGTTGCAGCAATGGGACTACCTGGTTTTACTGCAGGACAGATTGCTGACTGGTTGTACAAGAAGAAGATCGGAACCATTGAGGAGATGACCAATCTTTCGAAAAAGGCCAGGGAGCTGTTACATGAAAAATATTCCATTGGACTGGAGCCTTTCACAAGTGTACAGGTCTCCTCGGATGGTACCAAAAAATACCTGTTTAACACCTCCTTAGAAAAATATGTGGAAACAGCATATATCCCCGACAGAGACCGTCATACTGTATGTGTTTCCACCCAGGTAGGATGCAAAATGGGGTGTCTGTTCTGCATGACCGGGAAGCAGGGCTTTCAGGGCAACCTCACTGCCGGGGAGATTCTGAACCAGCTTCGCAGTATTGAGGAGTGGGAAAGCGTAACAAACATTGTATATATGGGCATGGGAGAGCCGATGGACAACCTGGAGGCAGTCATGAAGAGCCTTGAGATCTTAACGTCTGACTGGGGTTTTGCGATGAGTGCGCGCAGGATCACGGTGTCTACCATTGGAATCATCCCGGCCATGAAAATCTTCCTGGAACAAAGTGAAGCACACCTGGCTGTAAGCCTGCACTCCCCGTTCGACCAGGAGAGAAAGATGCTGATGCCTGTCCAGCAGGCCCATTCATTGAACGCCGTACTGGAAGAGATCCGTTCATGGGATTTCGGCAGGCAGCGGCGTGTCTCTTTCGAATACATCATGTTCAAAGGGCTCAACGATACAAATGCACATGTGAATGAACTGGTAAAAATTCTTCATGGGATCCGGTGCAGAATCAACCTGATCAGGTTCCACCCCATACCGGATACACCGCTGGACACTTCTGCAAATGCAACCATCATTGCGTTCAAAGAGGCACTGAATGCCCGCGGTATCGTAACCACGATCCGTGCCAGCAGAGGTGAAGATATCCATGCGGCCTGCGGACTGCTCTCCACAAAAACAATGATGGCATAATAGAATGTTGGTGCAGATGGTCAAAAAGCAGTACCCGAACGCCGATTTTTTGCAGGTACAGCACATCAACAGGTATGAAACAATGGATCCATGATATTGCAGGCTTTTTCTTTCCTGTATATTGTCCTGTATGCGGCATGCCCCTATATGTTCCCGGGGAGGTAATCTGTCTGGCGTGTGAGCAGAAAATGCCACGCACAAATTACACTTCTGATGCGGAAAATCCAGTGGCACAAATCTTTTGGGGACGGGTCAGGCTGGAGGGAGCCACATCCCTGTTCCGCTTTGAAAAAGGATCGGCTTACCAATCATTGTTGCACCTTTTGAAATACAAAGGACGGAGGAGTATGGGGCTTTTTCTTGGCAGGATGCTTGGAGCGGAAGTGATGGGTACCCCTTTTTCCACTGCAGATGTATTGGTTCCAGTCCCACTGCACAAAAAGAAGCAAAAGAGCAGGGGCTACAACCAGAGCGAAGTAATTGCCGAAGGGGTGTCGGTAGTCACCGGAATTCCTGTCAACACCCGGTTACTACTCAGAAAAACCGATACAGATTCTCAGACACGGAAGGGTCGTTTTGAGCGGTGGGAAAATATGGATTCAGTATTTGGTGAGGGTGACCAGGCAGCATCATTTGCCGGTCGTACGTTCCTGCTGATTGACGATGTAGTAACAACCGGGTCTACGTTGGAATCCTGCGCTGCCATCCTTACCGCTATTCCAGGATCATCCGTCTATGTGGCGACGGTTGCCTGCGCATAAAACATCAATACCGGGTTACTTTACAAAGTAGTACCTCGCATTGATACTCAGCACATCATGGAACCAGCCGGAATCCCGGTAACGAACAGCGTAGGCCTCGAATCTGTAAAATGGGAAAGCTGAATAATTGAACCGGATGCCAGCAGCCAGGGATTCTGTGAAAAAATAGTTCACGCTACCGAAGGCCGTGACCCCAAAACGGTGAAGATCATTGGCATATTCCGTGGAGATTTCACCGTTCTCATCTGCATAATATTCTTTCAGCAGCACATCAGGAGCCAGTCCCAGTTCCACCTGTATTTTCGGGTTAAAAAAGTAGTGAACGGAGAGAGGTATTTCTGCGTACCGCAGGTCGATCAGTTCAAGACCACTGACATAACCCTGGTTATCCCTTTCAACATTATATTTTCCCCTGGAAGAATACTTCAGTTCCAGCTGCCAGAAAAGCAGATCAGGAATGATCGCCCTGGAGACGAATCCCCCCGCGTTCAGCCCCAGCTTCCCATACAGTTCATGTCCATCACCATCGATTCGTGCAGCATTCAACCCGGCAGTGATACCTCCCTGAAAATATTGTGAAGAGACATTCACTGTCACCAACAGAACGCCTGCAATGAACAAGGTACGAAGCATCACATGTTTTTTCATCGGCTATGAAAATAGGAGAAATCGGATTCAAAAGCAAGGATTACCATGGAATTGAACCTGTATTCATTCTTGTCTGTATATGCAGAGCAGTCCTCTAAGTCTGAAGATGAAGCCTTTGCACAAAAAACATGGATTAGTTATCCCTTTTTTCAAAATTTTCCTGTTTCCTGATCTTTGATTTTCTGATGATCAGGTACACAATGATGATCAAAGCAGCCAGGAATGCGAGTCCCTGCAGGCCAATGATCAACCGGGCAAAACTGCTTTCCATTCTATTTTAATTTAACGGCTGTGCCATAGACAAGGATCTCCGCAGCACCCTGGGTCACCATGGAGGTCATCAGGCGAATATTGACCACTGCATCGGCTCCCATAGCAGCAGCATCTGCTTCCATGCGCTGCATTGCCTGTTCCCTCGACTCGGCCTGTAGTCTGGTATATTCTTCTATTTCCCCTCCTACAATATTTTTCAGTCCGGCAAAAATGTCGCGACCAATGTTACGGGCCCTTACTGTACTTCCGCGGGCTACACCAAGAATCTCGATGATATCTCTGCCCGGAATGGTTTCTGTATTTGTTATGATCATGGTTTATTTATTATTTGAACTGCAGTAAAGATAACCTATAAACAGATGGGCTGTATCGGTAGGAAAAAAATTTAATACATTTTTTCGAAAACAGTTTTTTATATACTAACCGCACTGAAAAAAACCACTGAACATGTGTATCTGTCTACAATTTTGGTATAGGTTCAGGACAGGTCATTCGTCTTTACCATTCGGATGAAATCCACGATCCCTTCGGTGGCTTTTTTATTGATAAAGGTTACCTTCATCGACCGTATTCCCTGTGGTTCACCAGGATCAATCACATAGACTGGAACGTCATGACGCTTGTAATTGATCAGTCCGGCAGCAGGATAGACATTTAGTGAAGTGCCGATTACCAGGAGAATATCTGCCCTGTTCACCAGTGGGATGGCCTCCTCAATGGCCGTAACGGGCTCTCCGAACCATACAATGTGCGGCCTCAACTGATAACCGCCACTGGAGAGGTCGCCCTCCTTCAGCTCCCAGCCTTCGATATCACAGACCTCTTCTTCGTTCACTGTACAGCGGGCTTTTTTCAATTCGCCATGGAGGTGCAGGATCTTTGAGGATCCGGCCCTTTCGTGCAGGTCATCCACATTTTGGGTGATAATCTGCACGTCGAACTCCTTTTCCAGGGCAGCCAATCCTGTATGCGCAGCATTGGGATGCACACTGGCGAGGGCTTTTCTTCTTTCGTTATAAAACCTGAGTACCAGGCTCCTGTTCATCTCCCAGGCCCGTGGGCTGGCAACCTCCATCACATCAAACTCCTCCCATAATCCCCCCATATCCCGGAAAGTTCTGATACCGCTTTCAGCACTTATTCCCGATCCCGACAATACCACAAGTTTCTTCATAGGTATAATACTTTGTTTAGTCTTTGCAAGAAAACGCCAACTACTGCGTTATTATTCGCTACGCTCAGAATCCAGGTGACCTGTTGCCTCGCACAAATAGTTTTTTTAATCTGTCGCAGACAATCTGAAATATTCCTATTCTTGCTTATGTTTTTTGAATTTGGCCCTGACCACCAGGACAATTCCCCAAACGACCATCACCGCGGAAAGGAGCAGTGTGAGATCTGACATAAGCCGGATCCAATTTGCATCCGGCACATAGTCCTTTGTTAAAAAAACTGAAAAAAGGGTAAGAAATATACCGATTGTCAAAAAAATCTGACCTTTTCTTTCCATTGTCTGTTGTTTTACCGCGTTTGCATAAAAATAGGTTATTTCATCAACTTTAACTAATTTTATCTGACACAAAAAACAATAAAACATCTGATATACTGCTTGTTACATGATTAGTCAGGAAACTGTTAATAAAATTTTCGATACGGTTGACATTGTGGAGGTGATCTCTGACTATGTAACACTGAAGAAGTCGGGTACCAATTACAAGGGGCTAAGTCCGTTCACCAATGAAAAAACCCCCTCTTTCATGGTCTCCCCTTCCAAGGGAATTTTTAAGGATTTCAGCTCCGGAAAGGGTGGCAATGCGGTAGGGTTCCTCATGGAACATGAAAAGCTTTCATACCCGGAAGCGCTGCAATACCTGGCCCGCAAGTACAATATTCCCATTGAGGAGACAGAGCTGACCCCTGAGGATATTCAGCAACGCAATGAACGTGAAAGCATGCTGGCCGTAACCCAGTATGCACAAAAATATTTTACGGAGCAGCTCCATTCTGCTGAGGGAAAAGCTGTAGGCCTAAGTTACCTCAGGCAACGCGGATTCAGGGATGATATCATTGAGAAGTTTTTTCTGGGATACAGTCCGGAAGACCGAAAAGCGCTGACCAACCAGGCTTTAAAAGCCGGATATAAACAGGAGTTCCTGGTGAAGACCGGGTTGACCATTGAAAAAGAGGATTATGTATTTGACCGGTTTGCCGGAAGAATCATCTTTCCCATTCATGGCATATCCGGCAATGTGATTGGCTTTGGCGGCCGCACCCTCCATTCCGATAAAAATATTGCCAAGTATCTGAACTCACCGGAGTCCGATATCTATCATAAGAGCAGGGTGCTTTACGGATTGTACCAGGCCAAAAAGAGCATTGTAAACAGCAACCGTTGTTTCCTGGTGGAGGGATACACCGATGTGATCGCACTGCACCAGGCCGGTATAGAAAATGTGGTTTCCTCTTCCGGTACTGCGCTCACCCCGGAACAGATCAGGCTTATCAAGCGGTTCACAGAGAATGTCACTATTTTATACGATGGAGATGAGGCCGGGCTGAAGGCCTCATTCCGCGGGATCGATATGATCCTGGAAGAGGGGCTTAATGTAAAGGTGCTGCTCTTTCCTGAGGGTGAAGATCCGGACTCCTTTTCACAAGGGCGCAGTTCGTCCGAGTTCATTGAATTCATCAATGAAAATGAACAGGATTTTATCACCTTCAAAACGCAGGTGCTGATTACTGACACGAAGAACGACCCCATCAGGCGGGCCAACATGATTACCGATATTGTCCGGTCTGTGGCAGTAATTCCTGATGGGATCAAACGATCAGTTTACCTGAAAGAGTGCAGCCTGATGCTAAGTACTGAAGAGGCGGTACTGTACAATGAAGTCAACAAGATTCGCCAGAGAAGAAGGGAACAGGACTGGAGAAAAGAGCGGTCCAGTCCGGATCAGCTGGTGGTGCCTGTACAACCGACTGTTCCCTCTTTCGTACAGAACATATTTTCAGAGATCGAAGAGCGAGAGATCATCTATTTCCTTCTTAAATTTGGCAACCGACTTTTAAAGCTTTCCGGAGCTGAAAGATCTGATATTACTGTAGCTCAGTATATTATTCGTGAAATACAAAATGATGAGCTGCAGTTCACCAACCTGGTATACGAGCTGGTATTTGAAGATGTAAAGGCGATAACAGAAGCGGGAAAACCCATTTCAGAGAAGGTCTTTACATTCCATGACAACAAAGAGATCCAGGACCTCGCGGTAGATATTGTCACCTCCAAGTATGAGCTCAGCAAGGTTTGGAAAAGGAAGGAGTCCTATATTGAAATGCCTGGAGAAAATCTTGGCGTGGAAGTTCCTAAAGCGTTACTGCTGTATAAGCTAAAGGTAGTGAATATGGCGCTGGACGAACTTCGAAAGGAGGTTGAAGAGGTAGAAAAAAGTGGTGATGGAGAGAGGGTAATGCAATTGATGGCGCGATTGCGTGACCTTGAAGGGGTGAAAAATGAGCTTTCCCATGTCATTGGAGAGAGGATAATCCTGCGGTAGCCAACCCGTACCGGTGGTTCTTCCCGGGCAGACAGGTAAAATCGTCATTCAGCAGACACCACCAGGGTATAGGCCTGAAACCCTGGGCAGGTTACCGCAATACTTCGAACCAGACTGTCTGGCTGTTTCCCAGCTCATCTACCACTGTCAGCCGATGTCTTCCCGGCACGATATCCACCGCCAGCTGGTGATTCATCACTGTAGCGCCCAAGTAGGTATCGTCTATATGCCAGAACACTTTCGCTTCATCATTCCTGTGTGCTACTTCAAGGACGACCCTTCCCCGCTCTCCATCAAGCTCGCGGGGAATAACCAGGTGACTGTTCTGTTCCGGGTAAACGATCTGCAGTTCCTGCACAGACTCGTCTCGACACCCATCATACACGGGTGGTAAAACACGGTAATGCGGATCCTGGCGCTTAAAATACCACTCCATCAGCGGGGGAAGGATAAACCAGGATTCTGTTTTCATATGGC
Source organism: Bacteroidales bacterium (assembly GCA_018400695.1). Taxonomy (GTDB): domain Bacteria; phylum Bacteroidota; class Bacteroidia; order Bacteroidales; genus M55B112. The sequence continues at coordinate 7,502 of JAGYMF010000042.1, forward strand.
TCACAGGATAGCAAGAGCTGTTTACACGATACTGGCCTGAAGCATCCAGGTGCACCTTGGTATGATAGGGGCATACCGCCGATTTAAGGCCCCTTGGGACAACTGTAATGGTATCCGTTTCTGTACAATCGGGTCCGGCCAAAAAACCACTGCGGGCACATATCTCTGCCTGGGAAAGATCATCCAGTGGCGGTTCAAACCAGTCCGTCTCCGGCAATACACTAAAGACATCAAACATCAGCGGCGCGGCAGAAGTGATACCGGAAAGTCCCGACCTCCCTTCACCATCGGCATTGCCCGCCCACACAGCCACCACATAATCGGGGGTAACCCCGACAGCCCACGCATCGCGGTATCCATAACTGGTGCCTGTTTTCCACGCAATATTTCTTGATGAAGACATTAAATGCCACATTGATAATTCTTCTGGTCTGTTTACCTCAAGCATTGTTTTAAAAGTTAAATAGATACTTGAAGCAGAGAGTACACCTTCTTCCTGCATCCCGGTCATATCTCTTTTTAAGCGTTGTTTATCCAGTACAGGCATGTGGTAATCGGGGGCAAAATAGTTTCCGTCAGATGATATATAATGTTTCAGGACCCTGGCAAGGCTGCCATAAACACCTGTCAGCTCCCACAAGGTTGTTTCTCCACCTCCCAGGATCAATGTTAGTCCATAGTGTTCTTCGGGATATTGAAACGTGGTAAATCCCAGCTTTTTCAACAGATCCAGAAAGGGGTCAACTCCGAAGGACCTGAGCATAATAACAGACGGGATGTTTAGTGAGCGTTCCAGGGCTTCCCGTGCCGGCACAGCTCCAGCATAATCCCGATCGTAGTTCTTTGGAGCATAGCCACTATATCTTACGGGTACATCGGGGACCAGGGATGTTTGCAGGATACGGCCATGATCGAGCATTCCGGCAAAGAGTATTGGTTTCAGGATACTTCCAGTACTTCTGTGTGCCCTGATCACATCCACGTTGTTTCCATGGTGCGATAGTCCGCTAGTATGGCTATTACCGACATAAGCAAGCACCTCTCCGTTTTCCACCGTCATCACCAGGCAGGCCATGTTATGCACCTCATTGGACCGCAGTGCCTCCTGCCGAATCCCTATAAATTCATTTACACGTTCCTGAAGCGTCCTGTCGAGCGTTGAATAGAGCCGATGCTGTTTATTATGCAACATCACCCGATCGGTCAGATGGGGAGCCAGCTCCGGAAGGGGCAGCGGATTTCCGGGCAGGGGTTCTTCAATAGCCAGCCGGTAGGTAATTTCAGAGATCTGTTCCCTGTCAACAAGGGTTTTCAGCAATCTGTCTCTTTTTTTCCTGAGCAGTTCCCTGTTTCTTCCGGGGTGGATCATTGAGGGTGCATTGGGCAGAACGGCGAGCAGGGCAGCTTCCGACCAGGTAAGGTGGTGGGGTGACCTTCCAAAATACCTCCATGCCGCCGCTTCCAGTCCCACAACGTTTCCCCCGAAGGGGGCATGATCGGCGTAAGCGATGAGAATCTCCTGTTTTGATGCTGATAATTCAAACCTTACAGAGAGGATGGTTTCAATAAATTTTTGCACAAGATTCCTGGGACGATTCTTCCTCGACAACCTGATTACCTGCATGGTAATTGTGCTGCCACCGCTCTTCACCTCTCCGGCTTTGATGTTCTGAAACAGGGCCCTGGCGATACTGCCCGGATTCACTCCCGGATGAACAAAAAAATACTGGTCTTCAAAAGCCACTACTGCTGTAACATATTTCGGAGGAAGGCTGTCAAGACCAGGGAAGCGCCACTGTCCATCTGCTGCAATACGTGCACCAAGCAGCTCCCCGTTCCGGTCATAAACCACAGTCGACAACGGATCGCTGAACAACTGATGTGGGATAGAAAACCAGAACAAAGCAACAGCAATCATGATTAAAAAAATCGTGATTCTGTATTTTTTCCACCACCTGTACATCTTCTATAGGGTGATTAATTCATTGCTGCAGTTTTGATCCATTTTCCGGAAACCACTGCCTGTACATCTGGCAAGTACATCTCTTCAGCTTTAACTGCCGGAAGATAATAGTACCCTTTATAGGCCGCATTCAGTCTAATGGTAAAAGTTTCTGCCTGTCCGGGAGATAGAGAAAAATAGGTCATCACCCTGTCATCCCGTACATCCTGGTATGTATACATCTGCCGTCCATCTGAAGTACCGAAAAGCCGTTCATTATGAATTTCCCATCCCGGCGGAAACAACGTTGTCAATGCCACATTATCGAGTGTGCCGGAGGTTCCTGGATTATACACCCGGTATACAGCATTAAAGTCTGATCCCTGCCGGATATCGTCCGGGGAGATTCTTTTCCCTTCAAGGTCGGTATACCATACCTCCAGCTCCAGGTTGTTGTTTACATCCCGTTCTTCTCCCTGTTTTGGTAATCCCGTATTCATGAATCTTAAAAACAAGGGGGCATCCGTGTTGTTCTTCAGCCTGACAGACCCCTGGATATCTTGACCCGGATCAAATTCAAGCTGAGCAAACGGCATGCCTGTCTCCGCCCTTTTCATTTCGTTCTTATTAAAAGCATAGTCAAAGTCGAGCCGCTCTGAAGGTTTTCTTCCTCCGGTATATTTTGCTACAGCCACAAGGCTGTATGCCGTTGTCTGTGTACTCATCCAGCGATTGTCTGACAGTGCTCCGGCGATATTTTCCATTAGCTGTACTCCTTGTTCCTCCAAACCAATAAAAATCATCGCTTCCAGCATCATCGCCTGGTCCCTTATCCTGCTCCCGAAGGTCAACCCGGAATCATGGTAATCACTACCCTGTGCAGGTATATTCAACACCAGCTCCTGTGCTGTCTCTTTTTGACCAGAGAGTGCATATGCTGCAGCCAGTCGCCATTTTGCCTCCGGTACGAGTTCAGTCAACTCCCTCAGCCTGTTCATAGATCCCATCTCCTCTTCACCAGCCAGGGCAAGGGTAAAGAGCCGGTATGCCTGCATCAACTGCTCCTGCTCTCTCTCGTATCTGTTGGAGGATCCTGAAGGGCTCCATCTTCTAGCTGTTTTCCTTTGGAAATTCATCCAATTCCGCATCATATTCCCAGGTACGTTATATCCTTTTGCTTTTGCTTCAATAATAAAATGTCCTGCATAGGAGGTACCCCACGAAGATACTTTAGATGACCCGGGCCAATATGAAAAGCCCCCTTCGGAAAGCTGAAAAGAGGTGAGCCGGGCAATCCCGGCTTTCACATGTTTTTCTGTCTGTTCCTTTTCCGGAACAGTCAACTCAATCACATCTCCCAGGAAAAGCTGTGGAAACAATGTAGAGGTAACCTGTTCTACACATCCATGCGGATATGAGATAAGGAATTTCATTCTTTTTCCAAAATCCACCGGTGGGATTCCCGAAACCTCGAGTACAATATCATTTGTTCCGGACATTCCAACAAGGTCAAATTGTTCCGAAAACATTGAAGAAGGCTCCACCACCCGGGTCATGGTATTTGTAATAAGAGGATTCGAAGACCTCACATTAAGTTCAATTTCATATTCCGCCCTATGTCTTCCAGAAGTAGCCACGATCTTTACTTTACCAACGCCCGTCTGTTCCGGGGTTTTCAGCATAAAATCCACAATCTTGTCTCCCGCTCCACTAAAGGTAACATGCTTTTTCCTGTCACTGCAGATCAGCATATCGTTGGTCGATATTTCGAGATCCACTCTTCTGATGTCCTCATCCATTACGAAAACATTCACCGGCAGTGCCACTTCCTCTCCCGGACCCAGTACACGCGGAAGGGTCGCAAGAAGCATCAACGGCTGTCTGACGGGTGTTGTTTTTTCTGCATTTCCATATGCTCCATTGTTACCGGCAATAACCATGGTTCTCACCGACCCAGCATAATTGGGCATTTTCACCATATGAATATTTTTTTTATTTTTTAATGTATAAGGGCCGAAAAATTTCACCATGGGTGGAAACCTGTTTGCATTTCTGGTTCCCTCAACCAGTGCATCCATTCCACCACCGATATTGTAGATCCCATCGATCCTTCCTCCGTAAGCCCCCAGCACCTGTCCGAACATATCCCAGGTTTTAACGCCAAGGGCTTCTTTTGCATAAAAAGCCGACCAGGGGTCGGGAGTCCTGAACCGGGTAAGATTCAGCAGGCCTTCATCCACCATGGCTATCGTATAGGTCATTTCGTTGTGATATCTTTCCGATACCATTAATTCAACTTCTGCACCAGGTTTCAGTTCCTCCGGCATTTCAATCACCGGATACAAACGGGTATCCGGATCTTCAACCCGGATTGGTATAACACCGAACATTCTAATTGGCAAATCATTACCAGAATTATTATACGGTTGAATCAAGGAAGCATAGAGATAAATATTGGGGGTCATCTCCGGAGTAATCTCCAGATTAAATACTGTTTCTCTACTTCCGGTTTCAATCCATTGCTGCCGGAGTACCCCACTTCCATTTTCCAGGCTCAACAATATGCGTCCTTTCTGTGATGAAGGAATAGTAACAACCGCTGTTTCACCGACTGTATATGTGGATTTATCGCTGCTAAACGTAAGTACCGATGCCGCGTCCGGATCTCCTTCCGCTGCTCTGCCGGCCCACCCGGGCCAGTCAACATAAACGATCTTTGCAGCGTTATGTCCTCCCGGATCAGAGACCATGACCAGAAAACGTCCCCATTCAGGGTAACTGATCTTTAAATCAAACGAGCCCTTTCCTCTCCTTGTGCTGATGGTCGTATTGTATACCGGCGTGAGATAATTATTACCCATATACGATGCAAGATTCTCAAAGGATGCATCCCACCACCATCTCCAGGAAAGCTTATACACTTTCACATCCAATCCGGGACGGGACACCGGAGTACCGGATGAAGAGAGGGTAACCACCTTAAACGTATGGGTTGTATCGGTAAGCAACATGTTTCTCTTATCGCCCGAGGGTGCTTTAATGCCGACATACGTGTCATAAGGTGAACAGGGAACCAGTTGCTGATCGATACTAAAACTTCCGGAACGTTCGAACAGACGGGTAGTGAAAACTGCCTGCAGCATTCCGGGAGCCTTACCACTGATATTGAGCTGTTTTGAAAAACGTGCATTCCCGGTATGGTCAACAGATCCTTCCCAAAAAACGCGATTCTGACCGTCCGCCTCCCTGGCAGGGTCGGTAAAAACATAATCTTCGTACCCTTTGAAGGCAGTGGAAGAGGAACTGAAAGCAACTTCGATCATTCCCTTCAGGTTACGTGCTGTAGCACCCGTCAGCCATTTTCCATACAGTTGAGCGGAAATTTCTCCTCGTGAAGGATGGATTGTATCTCCTTCAAAAGAGAGATCGATTTTCAGTCTGTTGGGTTGAATGGTTTCCACCTGTAATCCTTTACTAAACTGTACACCACCCAATGCAGCGGTGAGCGTATACCGTCCGGTTGGCGCATCAGGTGCTGTTTTAGTATGGAACGTATAAAACCCGGTGCTGTTGATGGGAGAAACGCGTTGACAGACCATTTTTCCCCGGGGATCTTTTAACTGAAAAGTAACCGGATGACCTTCAGGCAAAGGGTTTTCCCGATCATCAACAACCAGGTTCATAAAGATCGAATCTCCTGGTCGCCAGACCCCACGTTCACCATAAATAAAGCCTTTAACACCTTTGTAAATACTTGTTCCGGCCACATCGAACATGCTATATGATAGGGCTGACCCATCGGTCAACCTAAGATATCCTTTTTGTCCCCCATATTCAGCTACAAGGAGAAATGGCTTCGCACCAGG
>JAGYMF010000043.1 GCA_018400695.1 Bacteroidales bacterium
AACGACCAGGGAATGAACAGAGAGACGATGAAAGCAGAAGAGAAACAGATGGCATCCGAAATGGAAGAATCTGCTGACAAGGAGAAGAGTACCATGCAGAGGAACCCGACCGGAGAAGAAGGGGCAGCAGCGACCGGTGAGGAAGCGACCGGTGAGAAAAAGTCAGCAGCGACCGGTGAGGAAGCGACCGGTGAGGAAGATACAGCACAGGGAAGCCGGAACGGACAATACAAACAGGAATCCTCTGATGAAGCGGCCGCAGCGAAGGACCGTCAGGAGGAACAGGGTGAAGAGGATGATGAGAATGATGATGAGGAGATGCAGACAGAAAAATTATCCAAAGAGCAGGAGCTGGAGGAAAAAGTGGCAGCATTGCAGGATAAATACCTGCGGCTGACAGCCGAATATGACAATTACAGAAAACGGACGTTGCGTGAGAAAATGGAGCTGCAGGAGGGTGTCCGTGAAGAGGTGTTTGTCAACATCCTGCCGGTGGTGGACGACCTGGAGCGTGCGATGGAATCAGTGAGCCAGGCCAAAGACATCAATGCGGTAAAAACCGGCATGGAGCTGATCCATACAAAATTTACCAGGTACCTCGCACAGCAAGGTGTAAAGGAGGTTGAAGCGATGGGAATGGAACTGAATACCGACCAACATGAAGCGATCACTAAAATACCGGTGGACAGCAAAAAGAAAAAGGGAAAGATAGTGGATGTGGTCGAAAAGGGATATCTGTTGAAGGACAAGGTGATTCGTTTCGCAAAAGTAATAATCGGGGAGTAACAGTATGGCAAAAAGAGACTATTATGAGATACTGGATGTGTCAAAAGATGCTTCCCAGGATGAGATCAAGAAGGCTTACCGTAAACAGGCGCTGAAATACCACCCCGATAAGAATCCCGGGGATGCGAAAGCGGAAGAGAATTTCAAGGAGGCGGCAGAAGCCTACGAAGTATTGCGGGATCCTGAGAAGCGCAGCAAATACGACCGTTTTGGTCATTCGGCTTTCGACGGTGCCGGAGGATTTGGCGGCGGTGGCATGACAATGGACGATATCTTCTCGCAGTTCGGGGATATCTTCAGCGGATTCGGTGGATTTGGCGGATTTGGCGGGTTTGGCGGTGGACAGCAGACCCGGCGCGGTGTGACCAAAGGGTCCAACCTCAGGGTTACCGTAAAACTCACCCTCGCGGAAATTGCCAGCGGGGTGGAGAAAAAGATTAAAGTCAAGAAATATGTCGCCTGCGAAGCCTGTGGCGGCAACGGTGCCAAAAACGGGACGGCTACCTCCACCTGCAGCACCTGTCATGGTACTGGACATGTGACACAGGTAACCAACACCTTCCTGGGACAGATGCAGACCCAATCCACCTGTCCCACCTGCCGGGGCGAAGGGAAGATGATCAGTGAAAAATGCGAGGTCTGCTACGGCGAAGGGATCCTCAAAAAAGACGATGTGATCAGTATCAACATCCCTGCGGGCGTATCCGAAGGGATGCAGCTAAAAATGAGCGGCAGGGGAAATGCTGCACGCCGTGGCGGAATCAACGGTGACCTTATCGTAATGATCAAAGAGACGGAACATGATGAGCTGTTCCGCGACGGGAACGATGTGGTGTACAACCTATACCTCAGTATGCCGGAGGCGATCCTGGGCGACACGGTGGAGATCCCCACAATCGAATCGCGTGTGAAGATCAAAATCGACCCGGGAACACAACCTGGAAAAATACTGCGCCTCAGGGGCAAAGGCATCCCGGATGTGAACGGATATGGGAAGGGCGACCTGCTGGTGAACATCAATGTATGGGTACCGAAGAGTATCAGCAACGAGGAAAAGAAGATGGTCGAGAAGATGAACGAATCGGAAAATTTCAAACCCCAGGCGATGAAAGCAGATAAAAATATCTTCAACCGTATGAAAAACTTCTTTGAATAAATTTAAAACGAATGGACCTACTAACAACGCACGACATTGTCAAGGACTTCCAGGGGCACCGTGCCCTCGACCATGTCTCCATCAACGTGCCGAAAGGCAGTATCTTCGGACTCCTCGGACCCAACGGTGCGGGGAAAACCACGCTGATACGCATCATCAACCAGATCACCGCCCCCGATACGGGGAGCGTTATTTTCGACGGACGGCCAATCAGGCGGGACGATGTGTTTCGCATCGGCTACCTGCCCGAGGAGCGCGGCCTCTATAAAAAGATGAAGGTTGGTGAACAGTCACTCTACCTCGCCCAGCTGAAAGGGCTCTCGCAGGCAGAAGCCAGGAAACGGCTGAAATACTGGTTCGAAAAATTTGAGATCGACAGCTGGTGGAACAAAAAGGTGGAGGAGCTCTCCAAGGGAATGCAGCAGAAGGTGCAGTTTATCACCACGGTACTTCACGAGCCTGAGCTGCTGATCTTCGACGAACCCTTCAGCGGATTCGACCCGATCAATGTGAACCTCCTGAAAAAAGAGATCCTGAAAATGAAGGAGAATGGTTCCACCATCATCTTCTCCACACACAACATGGCATCCGTAGAGGAGCTGTGTGACCATATCTCGCTGGTCAATGAATCGAAAACGCTCCTGGAAGGCTCCGTCAGCGAGGTCAGAAAAAAATTCAGTTCCGATATTATCAGTGTCGGATTTGAAGGCGATCCCGAAGCGATAAGGCAAAAGCTCAACAAGCGTTTTGAAGTACTGGAGATCAAGGAGAACGGCATCGGCAAAGAGGCGCGGATAAAGATTCCGGGCGCTTCGGAACCCAACGAATTGATAAAGGAACTTGTCAATCTCACCGAGATCCATTCATACAATGAAGTAATCCCCGGCATGAACGATATCTTCATCCAGGTGGTAGAAAGTGCATCCAAAAACAAAAAAACAAAAGGCCATGAATAAAATCAGCCTGATCATCCGCAGAGAGTACCTGACCAGGGTCAGGAAGAAATCCTTCATCATCATGTCGGCCATCGGACCACTGCTCTTTGCAGCGCTGATGGTCCTTCCTGCTGTTTTTGCCTCAATGGAGGACAAAGAGCTGAGAACCATTGCCGTGATAGACGAATCGATGGTACTGACCTCATACGCCAGCGGTCAGCCCGTGAGTGTCATACCCGAAACAGAATACCTCAAATTCACCGCCCTCGACGATGTCGAACTTGAAACACTGAAGGAAAATTTTGAGAGCACCGGCTACTATGCGGTGCTCTATATCCCCTCGAATATCTTCAACTCCGAGCGGGCGATCCTCTATTCCAACAAGCAACCCAGCCTCGATATCTCCTCTCATATCAGGAATGCCATGGAGCGGGAGATCGAAAACATGAAGCTGGTGGCCAATGATATCGAAAACCTGGACCAGATCCTGAAGGAGGTCGAAACAAACATCAGCATCTCCAACATCAAATGGACCAAAAGCGGCGAAGCCAAGCGCAGCAATACCGGGCTGGTAATGGGGATCGGGTATGCCTCCGGACTGCTTATTTACATGTTCATCTTCATCTACGGATCGATGACCATGCGGGGCGTCATCGAGGAAAAATCCAGCCGCATCGTCGAGGTGATCGTCAGCTCCGTCCGCCCGTTCCAACTAATGATGGGAAAGATCATCGGCGTAGGGATGGTGGGACTCACACAGTTCGTCATCTGGATTGTCTTCACCGGTATCCTGGTAGTGGGTGCCACATCGATTATGGGTTTCGACATGCAGCAACCCGCCGCTGGTCAGCCGGCCGCCACTGAGTTATTTGCTGAAGGCGCTTCAACAGCAGGTGCTGCTGCAGATGCAGAGGCCTTATCGGATGAGATCGCCTCCGGAGGTGATGCGTTCATAGCAGATATCATGGCATCATTCGAATCGATCCGGCCCGGGAAAATCCTGCTGGCATTCCTCTTCTTCTTCCTCTTCGGCTACCTGATGTATGGGTCACTGTTTGCCATTATCGGCTCGGCAGTAGACAATGAGACGGAGACGCAGCAATTCATGCTGCCCATCACCCTGCCCCTGATACTGGGGATCATCGTCATGGCCAACGTGATGAACAATCCCCACGGACCCCTTGCCTTCTGGTTCAGCATCTTCCCGCTCACCTCCCCGGTGGTGATGATGGTACGGATGCCGTTCGAGGTCCCTGCCTGGGAACTCGCGCTTTCAGCAGGGCTCCTTATCCTCACCATCCTGGGCGCGGTATGGGTGGCCGGAAAGATCTACCGGACCGGTATCCTGATGTACGGTAAGAAAGTGACTTACAAGGAGTTGTGGAAATGGCTCAGGTATAAAAACTGACCATGCCGGTTGCCATTCTTGACTTCGGAACCAATACCTTTAACCTGCTCATTGCTGAAAGTGAGGGGGCATCGTTCAGGGTGCTCTACAGCGGAAAAGAGGCTGTGAAGCTGGGGCGGGGTGGCATCCACAAGGGCAATATCATCCCTGAGGCGATGGAGCGCGGATTGACGGCCATCGGCAGGCACATGGAGACCATTGGCCGGTACGGTGTCACAGAGATCCATGCCTATGCCACATCGGCCATGCGAAATGCAGTGAACGGAAAGGAATTTGCAGGGATGATCCGTCAGCGGTTTGGATTTGTGACACATATCATCGATGGGGCAAAAGAGGCGGAGCTCATCTACCGGGGCATCATGGCTTCGGTCGATCCTGGAAGCGAGACGGCGATGATCATGGATATTGGTGGTGGAAGCAATGAATTCATTATATGCAATGCCGGCGGAATCCTCTGGAAACAAAGCTTTGAGCTGGGAATGGCGCGGATCATTGAGCAGTTTGCCATCTCCGACCCGGTCACCCGGGAGGAGATACGCACGATCGAACAATACTATAAGCAATCCCTGTCACCGCTGTTCGAACAGGCAGAAAAGTTCAGTCCCACGATGCTGATTGGTGCCTCCGGGACATTCGACACCCTGGCCGATATGGCGGTTAACCGCTTCGGCATCCCTCTCCCCGCAAACGCCTCATCGATGGATCTCAGACTGGAACACTACCGGGAGTTGCACAGGCTGCTGCTGGGATCCACTGCAGCGGAGCGGCTTAAAATGCCCGGAATGGAGCCGGTAAGGGTAGAGATGATCGTTCCTGCAACGATTTTTATTAATTTTGTATTCAACCGGTGCGGTCTGCATACCATGAAGCAGTCACGCTATGCCCTGAAAGAGGGGGTGATGTCCGGCCTTGTTAAACCATAAAAAACTGCGTATGTCCAAGATCCTTGTAATAGACGATGAGAGAAGCATCCGGAATGCCCTGCTGGAGATCCTTGAATATGAGAAGTTCGATGTCGCACTGGCAGAGAACGGTCTGGAGGGGCTGGAGAAATTTACGCAGGACAACTACGATGTGGTGCTGTGCGATATCAAGATGCCGGAGATGGACGGACTGGAGGTGCTGGAGAAAATCTTCGAGACGGGTAAGGATGTGCAGGTGATCATGATCACCGGCCACGGCAACGTGGAGAACGCCGTGGAGGCGATCAAGAAGGGGGCATACGATTTCATCGAGAAACCGCTGGATCTGAACAGGCTGCTGATCACGATCAGGAACGCGCTGGATAAAACCATGCTGGCCTCCGAAAACAAGGTGCTGAAGAAGAAGGTGAGCAAGGCCTTCGAGATGGTGGGCGGATCGCCGGCCATCGCACAGGTGAAGGAGATGATCGAACGGGTGGCCCCCACCGATGCCAGGGTACTTATCACCGGTCCCAACGGCACGGGGAAAGAGCTGGTTGCCCGCTGGCTCCATGAAAAGAGCAACCGGGCCGGCGGACCGTTCGTGGAGGTGAACTGTGCTGCCATCCCTTCGGAGCTGATCGAGAGTGAGCTGTTTGGTCATGAGAAAGGGGCCTTCACCTCGGCCATCAAACAGCGGAAAGGGAAGTTCGAACAGGCCGATGACGGAACGATCTTCCTTGATGAGATCGGTGACATGAGCCTCTCTGCGCAGGCCAAGGTGCTGCGGGTACTACAGGAAAACAAGATCAGCCGCGTAGGGAGCGACAAGGATATCAACGTTGATGTCCGCATCCTCGCTGCCACCAATAAAAACATGAAGGAGGAGATCGACGCCTCCAGGTTCCGTGAAGACCTCTACCACCGGCTGAGCGTTATCCTGATCGATGTGCCCGCTTTGAATGACCGGCTGGAGGATATCCCGGTGCTGACCGATCACTTCAACAGGATGATCTGCGAGGAATATGGCATTCCGCCCAAGGAGATCACCGATGATGCCATCGAAGAGTTCAAGAAGATCAACTGGACCGGCAACATCCGGGAGTTCAGGAATGTGCTCGAACGGCTGGTGATCCTCTGCGACCAGAAGATCGACGGCAAGGATGTGAAGACGTTTGCGATGCCGATATCCAGATGAAATTCGCCCCACTTAACCCTTACTGGACCTGTTCACCCCTTTGACCATCAAACAGCATCTGCCTTCCGCCTACGGGGTTTATCTTTGTAGAAATTATAAATCCAAGCGGCTTTGAAAACATTAAAGATTGGTGATCTGACGATACGCATTCCCATTGTCCAGGGTGGCATGGGGGTCGGCATTTCGATGTCGGGACTTGCATCCGCCGTAGCGAATATGGGTGGTATCGGGATCATCTCAACAGTGGCCATCGGGCTGACCGATAAAAAGGCCAGGGTAAATTATAAGACCCGGAATATCGAAGTACTTAAAGCGGAGATCCGCAAAGCCAGGGAGCTGACCAAAGGAGTGCTGGGCGTCAACATCATGTCGGTCGTTACAGACTTCGCAGAGATGGTGAAGACCTCCATCGACGAGGGAATCGATATCATCTTCTCAGGCGCGGGACTGCCCCTTGACCTGCCGAAATACCTGGTACCCGGTTCCCGGACCAAGCTGGTTCCCATCGTCTCCTCGGGCAGGGCGGCCAACATCCTCTGCACCAAATGGCAGCAAAACTATAATTACCTGCCCGATGCACTGGTGGTCGAAGGACCAAAGGCCGGCGGACATCTCGGTTTCAAGGCCCATGCCATCGATGAGGTTGGTAACGCCCTCGAAAACCTGGTGGCCGAAGTGCTGGTCGTAGCCAAAGAGATGAAGGCGCGTTTCAGCAAGGATATACCGGTGATCGCCGCAGGAGGGATCTATAGCGGTGAGGATATGTACCGGATCATGGAACAGGGCGCTGCAGCCGTTCAGCTGGGTACACGCTTCGTGGCTACAGAAGAGTGCGATGCGTCACCTGAATTCAAGAATGCCTTTGTATCGGCCAGGGCCGAAGATATTCAGATCATTAAGAGTCCGGTGGGTATGCCCGGGCGGACCATCTTCAACAAATTTCTGGATGAAGCGGTGAAGGGCAACAGGCGACCTAAGGTTTGCATGCACCATTGCATCAAATCGTGCGATCCAAAGACCACCTCCTACTGCATAGCCGATGCGCTGCTGCAGGCCTACAAGGGAAACCTGGAAGATGGATTTGTCTTCACAGGAACCAATGGCGTGAGGATCGACAAGATCTCCACGGTAAAGGAGCTGATCAATGAGCTGGTGAAGGAGTATGACGCTTCGGAGAAGAAAAAGCTGTAGTCTTTATTGTGAAGCTCCTCCGGTAAAAAAGACTCCTGCCGGGTAATCTCGCACGTACCCGGCGACGTAGCGATCAGGATAACCTAAAAAGTCCAATTCGGGCTGCAACTTTTTTTCATAGTCGCTTATTAGTTGGACATAGCCGGGAAGATTCAGGAAAATCTTTATATTTTTACATAAATTTTCATTTATGGCGAAGAAAGTTTATGTCGGGATGAGTGCTGACCTGATTCATCCCGGGCATCTGAATATTATCAAAGAGGCCAGCAAGCTCGGGGATGTGGTCATCGGACTGCTGACCGATAAGGCAATTGCCAGCTACAAGCGCCTTCCCTCCCTGAATTTCGATCAGCGGCGGATTATCATCGAAAATATCAAAGGGGTGAGCGAGGTGGTTCCGCAACAAGAGCTGGACTATGTTCCGAATCTGCGGATGCTCAAACCCGATTACGTCGTTCATGGAGATGACTGGAAGAAGGGGGTGCAGCAACAGACCCGTCAGCGGGTAATCGATGCACTGAAAGAATGGGGCGGAAAGCTCCATGAGGTTCCCTATACCCGGGGCATCTCGTCGACCCTGCTGAACCAGAGCCTGAAAGAGATCGGAACAACCCCGGAGGTGCGCATGGAACGGTTGCGCCGGCTCATTGAATCAAAACCCATTGTAAAGGTACTTGAGGCCCATAATGGTCTTACCGGGTTGATCGTAGAAAATATCTCGGTGGAACAGGACGGCCGGAAGAAAGAGTTTGATGCCATGTGGCTGAGCAGCCTCACCGATTCAACAGCCAAGGGAAAGCCCGATATTGAGGCGGTGGATGTCACATCCAGGCTGCACGGGCTCAACGATATCCTTGAAGTCACCACCAAGCCGATCATCTACGACGGAGATACAGGCGGGATTCCCGAGCACTTCGTGTTTACTGTGAAAACGCTCGAGCGCCTGGGTGTGTCGGCCATTATTATCGAGGATAAGACCGGTTTGAAGAAGAACTCACTCTTCGGCACAGAAGTACCCCAGACACAGGCCGGGGTGGAAGATTTCTGTCATAAGATCACTGCCGGAAAAAAGGCACAGGTCACCAAAAACTTCATGATTATCGCCCGTATCGAAAGCCTGATTCTCGGCAAAGGGCTTGATGATGCCGTTACCCGTGCCATCGCCTATATCGAAGCAGGTGCAGATGGCATCATGATCCACAGCAAGGAGAAGAACGGGGAGGAGATCCTGGCGTTCTGCGAAAGATACCGCGCCCTGGACAAACGCGTACCCCTGGTAGCCGTGCCTTCAAGCTATAACCACCTTTACGAAAAGCAGCTGATGGAGGCGGGTGTGAATGTGGTGATCTACGCCAACCACCTGCTCCGCAGTGCCTACCCGGCGATGGTGAACGTGGCAAAAACGATCCTGACCCACGGGCGTTCACTCGAAACAGACGACCGGTGCATATCGATAAAAGAGATCCTTAACCTTATACCGGGGACCAGATAATGATACGACCAGAGACATTTTACAGCTGGCTCGCCGGGAACAATATTGAATTTTTCAGTGGGGTTCCCGACTCGCTGCTCAAAGATATTTGTGCCTATATCACCGACAACGCCCCGCACGGAAATCACATTATTGCTGCCAACGAGGGCAATGCCGTTGCGCTGGCTTCCGGGCACCATATGGCAACGGGGAAGATTCCGCTTGTGTACATGCAGAACTCTGGCATTGGCAATGCCATCAACCCCCTGCTTTCGCTTGTTGACAAGCAGGTGTACCATATTCCCCTGCTGATGATGATCGGCTGGCGGGGCGAGCCCGGCGTGAAAGACGAACCTCAGCATGTCACCCAGGGTGCGGTAACATTGGACCTGCTCGACACCATAAAGATTCCCTATGCTGTGCTGAACGATGAGGAGGAAAAGGCAGGCGAACAGATCCGGCAGGCGATCGCTGAGATACGCCGCACGGGCATTCCCTATGCCCTTGTCGTGCGAAAGGGAACCTTTGAGAAATACACCATAAAGACATCCGTTGCGTCTGACTACCAGCTTAGCCGTGAAATTGCGATACAGGAGATCCTGGATCAGCTCACCGACCATGACATTGTCGTATCCACCACCGGCAAAACATCGCGCGAACTGTTTGAATGCCGCGAGGCCCTGGGACAGCCGCACCATGCCGATTTCCTGACCGTTGGATCGATGGGACATTCCGGACAGATTGCACTTGGCATCGCGCTCAGCAAGCCAAAGAGGAGGGTGATCTGTATCGATGGCGACGGAGCTGTGCTGATGCATATGGGAGGACTGGCGATCACGGGGAGCATGGCACCCGGCAATTACATCCATGTTGTGATCAACAATGGTGCCCACGAATCTGTTGGCGGACAGCCGACGGCCGGTGCCCTGGTTGACCTGGTTTCCATAGCAAAAGCCAACGGGTACAAAAGCGCTACTTCCACATCAACAGCCAGTGAATTAAGCGATGCACTGTCAGCCGTCACGAAAGAGCTGTGTCCGGCACTGATCGAGGTGAAGGTGCGTATCGGATCGAGGGCTGACCTGGGACGGCCGACGATAAAGCCAGTTGACAATAAAAAGGATTTCATGAGATACCTGGATTCGTGATGGCGCAGACAGTATACCGGAAAGATCAATACAATGAACTTATACGCTTACTCGGGACGGTTGAAGACGGAGATGTTTTCCTGGTAAGGGGTGACAGGTCATACGGGGCTTCCGGGGCAGAGCAATTTATCGACCGGTTGCTGGGGAAAAGGGCCATCGGCTCCTTCCACAACTTTGATCCCAATCCGCAGCTGCACGACCTGGAAACTGGGGTTGCACTTTTCAGGAAGGGCCGCTATAAGCTGATCCTGGCGATCGGTGGCGGAAGTGTGCTGGACATGGCCAAGCTGATCAGCGTCTTCGCACACCAGTCAGCCGGCATTAAAGAGATTATAACAGCAAATGCACCTGCTGAAGGCCGGAAAACACCGGTAGTAGCGATCCCGACCACCGCAGGTACCGGGGCTGAAGCGACGAAATTCGCAGTGCTCTATATCGACAAAAAAAAGTACTCTTTTGAACATCCACAGATCCTGCCCGATCATGTGTACCTGTCGCCCGAATTCCTTCGCTCGGCAAGTCCCTACCTGACCGCCTGTGCCGGCCTGGATGCACTTTGTCAGGCGATCGAATCCGCCTGGAGTGTGAATGCAACAGATGCATCGCTGGAGCTGGCGCTAAAGGCCGTTTCCCTTGTTTGGAACAACCTGCAGGAAGCTGTAAATCATAGTGATATGAATGCCCGGGAGCAAATGCTCGAGGCCGCCCATTTGTCAGGCAACGCCATTAATATCACCAAAACAACAGCCCCCCATGCCCTGTCCTACGCCTATACAAGCTATTACGGAATACCCCACGGTCATGCTGCGGCACTGTCACTGCCCTTCTTCCTGGAATTCAACCATGCGGTTTCGGATGACAATTGCACAGATGCCAGGGGAGCCGGGAGTGTGAGGGAGCGGATTGAAAAAGTACTTGGAGTGATGAATGCCGATATCCAAAGGGCCCCTGCCCTGCTTGTGGATTTTTTCAGCAGCATCGGGGTACACATGGAGATCGCTTCGCTCACTGACACATTTGATCCCAATATTATCATAGAGCATGTCAATACAGACCGGCTGACGAACAACCCCCGTGCGGTAACTAAAAGTGACCTGCGCACATTGTTACGCGTTCAGCCAATATAAAAAGTATACAGATGAATACGACAATTCTTTATATCGACCCTGCTTCGACCAGTGCATTGCTGTACATTCTGGTGGCACTTGTGGCCACCATCGTTTTCTCGCTGCGCGGATTCTTTTATAAAATCAGGAACCTGGTCATGGGCAAGGGGTTTGTGAACAGCAAGGACTTTGAGCATGTGGATATTATTTTCTACTCCGAAGGCAGGCAGTACTGGCCGGTATTTCTTCCTGTTATCAGGTCGCTGGAGAAGCTGGGGGTCCCGTGTGCGTACCTCACATCGGATAAAGATGATCCCGGACTCGAATACAGGTCGGAACAGGTGGCATCGAAATATCTTGGGAACCTTACCATGACGTCGGTTTACCTGAACAGGCTGAAGGCAAAATTTGTAGGGATGACTACGCCGCAGCTGGATGTGATGATGCTTAAACGGTCGAAAAACGTGCTGCATTATGGCCATATTGTTCATGCCCCGATTGATGTTTTTACATACCGGAAGTTTGCATTCGATTACTACGATGCTGTCTTCTGCTCCGGTCCGCACCAGGTTGAAGGGATCAGGAAGCTGGAGGAGAAGCGCCATACGAAAAAGAAGCTGTTGCTTGAAACGGGGTTGACCTATTACGATATCATGGTCGATGAGGTGAAGCAGATGCCGGTACCGGAGAAAAAGAGCCCGGTGGTGCTGGTTGCGCCAACGTGGAAGGAGTATTCCATCGTAAACAGGTTTGGGGCAGGTTTTTTTGAACGCCTGCTGGAGGATACGGCATACGATATTATTCTGCGCCCACATCCGCAAAGCTATGTCAGCTTCCCGGGACTTATGCGTGATATAGAGGACCGGTTGAAGGATGAGCCGCGGGTCACCATCGACAGGAACCAGCTGGGGACTGCCAGCATGGCGAAGTCAGACATCATGATCAGTGACCTTTCGGGGGTCTTCTGGGACTATGCGTTTTTGTACAGTAAGCCCGTGCTGCTCCTGAAGACAGCGTTTGATTCTATCGAGGGTTTTGAGGGGTCTGAACTCGACCATGAGATGTGGGAAATGCGGGAACGCGGACGGCTGGGCCGGGAATTCGATGAAGATGATATCGAAAACATCGGCACGATCATCGATGAAATGCTTGCGCACCCCCCTACCATGCAACTGGAAGAACTGAAAAAGGAGTCGGTCTATAATTTCGGAAAGGCAGGGGAAGTTGCAGCCCGCCAGATTTTGAATATCGTTCATGAAAGCTGAACATAAACCAGCAGTATCTCAAGGTTATGAGTGTCGTTGATCTCATCTTTTCCCCGTTTGTTTTTATTGTTGAGCAGCTGTTTCTGCTCGGTTACAGGCTGACCGGTAACTACGGGGTGGCGGTGGTGGTGTTGAGTTTCGGTATTTCACTGCTGTTGCTGCCTGTCTTTATACTGATTGAACGTGCCAAAAAGCGGGACGATGCGGTGAAGCGGAAGATGAAACCCGTGCTCGATGAGATTAAAAGGTGCTATAAAGGGCAGGAACGGTATTATTACATCCGCACCCTTCACCGGCAGCATGGCTACAATTCTTTCCGCGCGCTGGTCCCGGTGCTTTCCCTGCTGCTGCAGATCCCGTTCTTCATCGCAGCCTACCAGTTCCTGGAGCACTATGAGCCCCTTGTGGGACAGGGGTTCCTGCTGATTGACGATCTGAGTGCTCCCGACAGGCTGTTGGGCAAGGTAAACCTGCTTCCCATCCTTATGACCATCGTGAACCTGGTGACAGCCTGGTTCTATACCCGCAGCGGTGATACCGGGGAAC
>JAGYMF010000044.1 GCA_018400695.1 Bacteroidales bacterium
GTACTCCACATCCCTGGTCTTCAAATAGTTTTCGATGTACTTCATATTAGACAGCAGCTTGCGCTTAAACCCTTTGTCACGCGGATGCGACTTAAAAATGGTCACCTTCGACTCAAACCTGGTGGAAAGATGATAGATCCAGTTGGCCTTCTCCTTGTTCTCCTTCTTGAAGTCGATCGGCAACAGGATCCGCTCCAGCTTCTCCTTCACCGGCTTGTCCTGTACAATAAGGAAGGGAATCCTGGAAGAGACCACCACCTTCACGGCCTTGCTGCCAAACAGCTTCTGCGCACCCTTGATCCCATGCGTTCCCATGATGATCATCTCCGCATTGTAGACCGTCGCCACCTCTCCGATCGTATGAAATATACTGCCGTGCTTCACGATGCAGTGAGGCCGCTTGCCATGCGTGTCCGAAAGTTTTCCGGCTGTCTCCTCGAGCGCCTTCTCCTTTTCAGCAACATCTTTCTCATCGCCAACAATGTGCAGAAGGGCAATATTGCATCCCAGCGTTACCGAAAAATTCAGTGCATGCAGAAAGGCGTTGTTGGCAACATCCGTAAAATCCCAGGGTACTATAATGGGCTTGTCGATCTTCTCCATAGGGTGGTGCAGTTTTAATTTACAAATAATGCAATATTCAAATATTTACGTACTTTTGGTTACGTTACCGTCACCGCCAGTAAATATCAGGTTTACAAGTTATGAATTTATTTCTCAAGTCATACAAGTTTTATTTACTTTTTTTGCTGGCAGAATGCATGCACTTTCCGCTTATACAGGGACAAGGCGAGCCCGGCACGTACAAGCTCATTCCCGAGGTCTACAACTACAGCATCCCCGCCGCCTACAACAGATCACCGAACACAAGCTTCGTCCGCAATGACCAGGGCATTGTCTTCATCGGCAAGGAGAACGGCCTCCTCACGATCGACCAGGACCAGCAGTTTTTTACCCCCTTCGACGAGCCTGTGTTGCTAACCCGCACGAGCGATGACCGGATCGCCTACCTCACCGCCAACGATTTTGGGTATGTCCTTTACGACATCGCTACCGGCACGGTCCTCCAGTCCCGGGTCAGATCCATCGAGGCCCACTTCCATGAATTCTTTCCCTCCGACGTGGCATCGGCGGGTTCAGACGCTTTCCTGGCCACTACCGAAGGGGTTTTCCGGCTGAACGACAGCATCACCGAACAGTTCTTTTTTCAGCGCCGCGAGCTCGACCTCCACGAAACGGGCAGCCATCTCCTGCTGGAGGTTAAAAAGACCGGTATCTTCCTCTGGAACGGCAGTGAATTCACCCTGATCCTCAGCCCTGAGGCGCTGAACAATGAACCGGTCTCCTCGGCGGTTGACTGGAAGGACGGGGTGGTCCTGTTTACTGAAAGTGGCAGTACATTCTTTTACAACTTCGCAGATGGAAACCTCTCAACGGATCTCCATCCGAAGTCCTCTTTTAACCACTGCCGCCTCATCCGGAAGCTCTTCAACGACCACCTGCTGGCACAGAATAACAGGGGGGAGCTGTGTATATATTCAGCAGGCGATGCAGCGATCATTCCATTGTCGGAGCAGGACAACATGCCCTCCTCTGAACTGCAGGCCGTCTTTACCGACCGTTTCAACGATACCTGGATCATTTTCAGCTTCACCATATATAAGATAGAGTATCCGTCACGGTCCTACATCCTCGATTTGTCGGACCTTATCAGGGGAACCATTCTCTCTGCCGCCATCCGGGATGATCAGTTGTTCCTCGGCACCGACGACGGACTGTTCATGGTCCGTCCCGACGATCCGGCGATCAGCAGCGGACATAAAATTTCCGGGCTGAACAGAGGCTATTTCCACCTGCTGAAATACCGTAACGACCTTGTGATTGCTGCCGGTAACGAAGGGTTATATGAGATTGCCGGGACCGCACCGGTCATGATCGCCGATGGCAACTTCTCCAGCATCAGCATCCTCAGCAACCAGACCATCATCGGCTGCAGCAACAATGGCCTTCAGCAGTTTAAAAAAAGCAGTGACGGGATATGGGAAACGGAACTGCTCACCGATACCGTGAAGCGGATCCATTCTTCCGCTGTAACGCGAAGTGGCTGCTGGCTGCAAACCGGCAACAATGCCATTCTGCACCTGCAGAAAGAGGGATGGCAGGCCGAACGGATCCTCGCGCTTCCTGAAGACTCCCTGAGAAGGCTGGTGGTTATCGATGACAGGCTGCTGCTGCTGGGTGAAAAGGGGGTCTACGGATGGAACGAGGCGGAAGCTGTTTTTGAGAAGATCCGGATTTCCTACCTGTCAAAACAGCTGCTTACCTCCGATCTGGTAATCAGCAGCAGGAATAAACTGTGGAGTGTCAGCAGGAACAACGGTGGTGGCTCCACGATCTGGCTGCTGGGTGATGACCTGATCCGGACCCCTTTCTTTGAGATTATGGGAAGGAAAGCGTTCGGACAGGTCGTGGATATTGAGGAGAACAGGGAACATATATGGATCACCGGGAGTAAAAAGGTGATGCGCCTCGATACTGTTAGTCAGCAGGAATCTGCGAGTGACCTCCTGCGAATAAGGTCCATCAGAAACATCCCGGAAGCAGATGCCGGCAGCAGCATCCTGGTGCAGCCATCGCAGAAAATTCCATTCCGAAAAAACAGGATCGTGATCGACCTTGCCGACACCAGGTACCTGTCAGATCCCTCCCCATACTACCGATACAAACTGAACCACTACCAGGAAAACTGGTCTGAATGGTCAGCAAGCCGGCAGATCGGGCTGGACAGGCTACTGGAGCGCGAATACACTTTCACGGCACAATCTGTATCCGCCTTCGGAAGACTTTCAGAGCCGGTCACGTTCAGTTTTACCATTGAAGCACCGTTCTACCGCAAATGGTATGCCTTCGTGGTGTATACTTTGCTGCTGTTCTTCGCTGTATTCCTGGTGTATAAATGGAGGCTGCTGAGCCTGAAAAAGGTGGAGTACAAACTGGAAGAGCAGGTGAAGGAGCGTATCCAGTCGGTGTTGAGCGAAAAGGAGAAATCTGACAAGCTGGTGGCCGACCTGTTCCCGAAAGGAACCGCCGAAGAGCTGAAGAGCAAGGGGCGGGCGGAGTCCAAGAAATTTGATATGGCAACGATCCTGTTCAGTGATATCCAGGGGTTCACAAAGATCGCCGAAGAGATGAACCCGGAGATGCTGATCGATGAGCTGGATAAGTTTTTCTTCCACTTTGACTCTGTTGTGGAGAAATACAATATAGAAAAAATCAAAACCATTGGCGATGCATACATGGCCGCAGGGGGCATCCCGGTCAAGAACAGCTCCAATCCTGTTGAGGTGGTGCTTGCAGGACTGGAGATGCAGTATTACATGAAGGACCTTAAACGGAAGAAGACGGATATCTGGGACCTGCGCATCGGCATTCACTCCGGACCGGTAATCACCGGCGTGGTGGGACACAAGAAATTATCGTACGACATCTGGGGCGATACGGTCAATACCGCTTCAAGGATGGAATCCTCCGGCGAAGGTGGGAAGGTCAATATCTCCGGAATCACCTATGCCCTGGTGAAGGATTTCTTCATCTGCGAATACAGGGGAAAACTGCCTGTGAAATACAAGGGGAATATTGATATGTACTTTGTCACCGGACTGCGGCCTGAACTGTCGGTCGACCTGCATGGCATTCCCAACAGGCGCTTTTTTACGAAACTGCAGATGCTCAAGCTTAAGGATATCGAAGAGCGCGTCATGGAGATGGTCTACACCAACGAAATGTTTAACCTCCACTTTCATAAAAAAACGATTGTCAGCAAGGTGGCTTTACAGGTGGAGCTCCTGGGGAGGGCGGCTGACCTGTCGGACGATGAGATGCTGCTCACCCAGGTTGCTGCGCTGCTGCTCTATTCCGGACTTTCGGATACCTATGAGAATTTTGAAAGCCGGTCGATCGAGATCGCCCGCGAGATCCTGCCGGAATATGGTTTTGACGAACGGCAGACCGAACGCATATGCAACCTGATCCTGTCTACGAAAGCACCTTTCGAACCGCAGAACAACCTCGAAGAGATCCTTATCGACGCCAAGATGGAATTCCTGGGAAGAAGCGATTACCTGACACAGGTCAAGCTGCTCTACCTGGAGATGAAAAACAATGTCAAAGACTTTTCACGGGAACAATTTCTCAGGCAGCAGGCTGAACTGCTGAAAAAATTTGAGTTCTTTACCGTTGCCGCCCGCCGCCTGAGAGAGATCAGCCCTGAAGACCAGCTCAAAAATCTTGGGTCCTGGAAATAACCACCGAAATATGCTTCCTACAGCCCAATGTATGTTGTCCGCCATCCAATCCGGATAATTTTGCTGCGAAACATCACTGTACAACATCTTTTACTGATTGTAGAAAAGGGGGCGAATCACTACATTTGAATGCTAATTTTAAACATGCAGAAATGATGAATACAGACTGGAAAAACCTTGGATTCGGGATCAGCAAAACAGATTATAATGTACGTTGTTATTACAGGGATGGCAAATGGGGCGAGCTGGAGATATCATCTTCCCAGGAGATCAGCATCCATATGGGTGCCACCTGCCTCCATTACGGTCAGGAGTCGTTCGAGGGGCTGAAGGCCTACCGGGGAAAAGATGGAAGGGTCCGCCTCTTCAGGTATGATGAAAATGCGAAACGGATGGCGCGGTCTGCCAAAGGGATCATGCTCGCTGAAGTTCCCCAGACACTTTTCCAACAGGCTGTAGAGAAGGTCGTGCAGCTGAATGAACGGTTCGTTCCACCATATGGCACCGGAGCCTCACTGTATATCCGTCCGCTGCTCATCGGCACCGGACCTGAAGTCGGCGTAAAACCGGCCAAAGAATTCCTGTTCATGATCTTCGTGATGCCTGTGGGACCCTATTTTAAAGAGGGGTTCAAACCGGTTGATGTGATGATAACACGCGATCATGACAGGGCTGCACCCCAGGGCACCGGTCACCTGAAAGTGGGGGGCAACTACGCAGCCAGCATGACCTCCGTGGCTGAAGCCCATGAAAAGGGATTTGCCACAGCACTCTACCTGGATGCCAGGGAGAAAAAATATATCGATGAAGCAGGACCTGCCAATTTCTTTGCGATAAAAGACAATACCTATATTACACCCGACTCACATTCTATCCTGCCGTCAATCACCAACATGAGCCTGCAGGAGATCGCGCAGAATATGGGTCTGAAGGTTGAAAAACGTCCCATTCCTGTAGATGAGCTGGAAAGCTTTGAAGAGACTGGCGCCTGCGGAACTGCTGCAGTAATCACCCCCATCAGAAAGATCGTCGATGCTGACCAGCAAAAGGAGGTTGCCTATGGCGACGGCAAGAACGCCGGACCGGTAACCACCAAACTATACGAAGCGCTGATCGGGATCCAGTACGGTGATGTTGAAGATACCTACGGCTGGATCACCATTCTCGACTAATCGATAAGTGAATGAGGCAGATCGTTCTGCATCCATCCAAATAATTTCTATCTTTGGAAAAATGACGATCCTCTGCCATGTCAAAGAATGAAAAAAGAATTAACCGGCGACGGCTGACCAGCGCGTACCTCACCTCCATCATCAGTATCTCCCTGGTGCTGTTCCTGATTGGTATGCTGGGACTGTTAATTATCAACGGCAGGAACATCAACAAGACTGTGAGGGAAAGCATCGGTTTCAATGTCATATTGAAAGAAAACGTCAGGGATGCTGACATCTTTCAGCTACAAAAGGTCCTCGATGCAAAGCCCTATAGCCTGTCGACCGAATATATTACCAAGGAACAGGCGGCACTTGAGACCGAACAGCTTGTCGGCGGTGATTTTGTGGAGTTCCTGGGATACAATCCGCTGCCCCCTTCCATAAAACTCAGGCTGCAGGCCAGCTATACCCGTCCCGATTCCGTGATCTTCATCGAGGAGGAGATCCTCAACTACGAACCGGTAAGCGAGGTTGTCTATAAAAAGACGCTGCTCTATGCCATCAATGAAAATATCAGGAAGATCTCCATCGTCGTTCTCGGGTTCAGCCTGTTGCTCACGCTGGTCGCCATTACGCTGATCAACAATACCATCCGGTTATCGATCTACTCAAAAAGATTTATTATCAACACCATGCAGCTTGTGGGGGCCACCCGCGGATTCATTAAAAGGCCCTTCCTGTTAAAGAGCGTATTGAACGGGATCATCGGCGCAGTGATCGCCATGGGACTGATCGAAGGGATCCTATACCTCACCGCAGACGAGCTGGATAACATCATTTCATTCAGCGATTTCGAACTTATGGCCATGCTCGGTGCAGCAATCCTCATTATTAGCATTGTTATTAACTGGATTTCTACTTTCTTTGCAGTAAATAAATATCTGGACATACATACAGATAAATTATATTTCTAAGCAAACAACTATGGCAAAAAAAGGTACTGGTAAGGAAGATTTTGCCCTCGGACCGGAAAATTATAAGCTGCTGATCATTGGATTCGTGATTATTGTCATCGGTTTTCTTCTGATGATCGGCGGAAAGACTGACGACCCTGCTGTATTCAATGAAGAGGAAATTTTCAGTTTCCGCAGGATTACCCTGGCTCCGCTGGTCGTGCTTTTCGGATTTGTTTTCGAGATCTATGCGATCATGAAAAAACCAAAGGCAAAGCAGGAAGAATAATTTCACCCCGACAACATGAGTATTATTGAAGCAATCATCCTTGGTATTATCCAGGGGCTGACAGAGTTTTTACCTGTGAGCAGCAGCGGACACCTGGAGATCGGAAAGGTATTGCTGGGTGTTGAGATACAGGAGAGCCTCGGTTTCACCGTGATGGTCCACATGGCCACGGTACTCAGCACGATCACCGTCTTTTTCAGTGAAATAAAAAAGCTTCTTGCCGGAATCTTCAGGTTCAAATGGAACACGGAGACCAGGTATGGTTTCAGGCTGATCGTCTCAGCCATCCCGGTCCTCTTTGTCGGTCTCCTGCTGGAGGAGGATGTGGAAGCGCTCTTCAACCGCAGCAGTAACAGCCTGATCATCGTTGGCTCCGCACTGATTGCTACCGCCATCCTGCTGGCACTCACCAGCTTTATCAAACCCGGAAAACAGAAAAGCGTTTCGATGTCCAGTGCCTTCATCATGGGAATTGCCCAGGCTGTGGCAGTGATTCCGGGACTTTCACGGTCGGGATCAACCATTGCCGCAGGACTGCTGATGAAAAACAACCGGGCGGAAGTGGCCCAGTTCTCCTTCCTGATGGTGTTGATCCCCATCATTGGTGCTTCCTTCCTTAAAGCGCTTGACTGGTCGGCGGCAGAAAGCTCCGGCACAGATTCGCTTCCGATAATTGCAGGCTTCATTGCGGCCTATATCAGCGGTTTCATCGCCTGTAAGTGGATGATCAATATTGTTAAAAAAGGCAAGCTGATCTGGTTTGCCGTCTATTGCGCAGCCGTCGGACTAATCTCCATTATCTTTTCACTGTAACAGATGGAAGAAGCAGCCGCCACAGCATTTAAAGAAGGAAAGGTGCTGCTCCTTGACAAAGAGCTGGAGTGGACCTCCTTCGATGTGGTCAACAAACTCAGGATCTCTCTGAGAAACGCACTGGGAATCAAAAAAATCAAGGTGGGCCACGCAGGAACACTCGACCCCCTGGCCACCGGGCTGGTGATTATCTGTACCGGCAAAGCCACGAAGCAGATCGAATCATTCATGGGACTCGACAAGGAGTATGTTGCCGAAATCACCCTCGGTGCAACCACCCCCTCCTTTGATCTGGAAACAGCCATCAATGACACCTTCCCCTATGACCATATTACCAGGGAAACTGTTGAAGCTGTGCTTCCGGATTTCACAGGAGAGATCGATCAGGTTCCTCCGAACTTCTCCGCCAAACAGGTCGATGGCAAAAGAGCCTATGATATGGCCCGCCAGGGTGAACAGTTCACGCTGAAAAAAAACCGTGTATTGATCCATGACATTGAGATTCTCGCGTTTGAACCTCCCCTGCTCGTGCTCAGGATCCTCTGTGGGAAAGGAACCTATATCCGTTCACTCGCCAGCGACCTGGGAAAAAAGCTGGGGTCCGGAGCACACCTTTCGGCCCTCAGAAGAACCCGAATCGGTGATTTTCACGTAAAAGAGGCGAAAAAAATAGCGGACTTTGTAAAAAATTTAAAACCTTTGTAACCTTTTTGCGTTTTCTACGTATAAGGAGCTTCGTCCCTAAATGTTTTTTTCAATTATAAACATATTTCCATTAAACAGTAAATCAACCTATGAAGTTATCGCAATACAAATTTACCCTGCCTCCCGAACTGATCGCCAAATACCCGCAAGAAAACCGTGATGAATCAAGACTGATGGTTTTGCACCGCGATTCCGGAAAGATCGAACACAAAACTTTCAAGGATATCATCAGCTACTTTGAAGACCAGGATACCATGGTCTTTAACGATACCAAGGTATTTCCGGCACGCCTGTATGGAAATAAAGAAAAGACGGGCGCAGAGATCGAGGTGTTCCTGCTCAGGGAGTTGAACCGGGAGCAGCGGTTGTGGGATGTATTGGTGGATCCCGCCAGGAAGATCCGCATCGGGAACAAACTCTATTTCGGAGAGGATGATGTACTTGTTGCAGAAGTCATTGACAATACCACATCACGGGGAAGAACCCTTCGCTTCCTGTACGATGGTGACTATGATGATTTTAAAAAGACCCTTTTTGACCTTGGAGAAACGCCGCTGCCGAAATTCATCGACCGGCCGGTAGAGCCGGAAGACAGGGAACGGTTCCAGACCATCTACGCCAAGAACGAAGGCGCAGTAGCGGCACCAACAGCAGGAATGCATTTCAGCCGTGAACTTTTAAAAAGGCTGGAAATTAAGGGTGTTGACTTTGCCTATGTGACCCTGCATGTGGGACTGGGAAATTTCAGAACAGTGGATGTTGAAGACCTCACCAAGCACAAGATGGATTCCGAAAGGATCATCATATCGGATGAAGCAGTAGAAAAGGTGAATGCTGCCAAAGAGCGCCGCAGCAATGTATGCGCCGTAGGGACAACCGTTATGCGGACCCTGGAGAGTAGTGTATCCACCATGGGGCACCTCAAGCCGTTCGACGGGTGGACCAACAAGTTTATCTTTCCTCCCTACGAATTCAGTGTTCCCAACAGGATGATCTCCAATTTTCACCTGCCCTACTCAACCCTGCTGATGATGGTATCTGCCTTTGCGGGATATGATCAGCTGATGAGTGCATATAAGCTGGCCATCAAGGAGAAGTACCGTTTTGGAACATACGGAGATGCCATGCTGATCCTGTAAAATATCTTCTATGCCCCTTATCAACTCTATTATCTCATGGTTCAATGTTAAACGGCTGCACCAGATCGAGCTGTTCAAGAAGTATCCCGGCAATGTGCAACGGGAGACCTTTAACAGGCTGATAAAGCAGGCAGCCAATACGGAGTGGGGTAAAAAATACCATTACGGGGAGATCGAGAACATCAACCAGTACCAGGCGAGGGTTCCCATCCAGACGTACGAAGATATTGTTCCCTATGTAGACCGGCAGCGCGCAGGAGAACAGAACATTCTCTGGCCGACAGAGATCAAATGGTATGCAAAGTCTTCCGGTACCACCGCGGAAAAAAGCAAGTTTTTGCCAGTGAGCAAGGAGGCCCTGGAGGAGTGCCATTTCCGTGGCAGTAAAGACGTGCTGGCACTCTATACAAGTCAGTTCCCCGACTCCCTGGTCCTGAGAGGCAAGGCCCTCACGCTGGGAGGAAGTCACCAGATCAACAACTACAGTACCCAGTCGTATTACGGCGACCTTTCTGCCATCCTTATTGAGAACCTGCCATTCTGGGCCAACTTCATCCGTACACCCTCTGCCGGGGTAGCATTGATACCCGACTTTGAGCAGAAGGTTGAAAAAATCACAAAGGTGGCCATCAAGGAAAATGTAACAAATATTGCAGGGGTACCCTCCTGGAACCTGGTACTGCTCAAACATATCCTTGATGCAACAGGCAATGACAACCTGCTGGATATCTGGCCCAACCTGGAACTCTTCACCCATGGCGGCGTAAGCTTTGCCCCTTACAGGGAACAGTTCCGGAAGATCATCCCTTCAGACAACATGCACTACATGGAGACCTACAATGCTTCGGAAGGGTTCTTTGGCATCCAGGATGACCTTAGTGACAGCTCTATGCTGCTGATGCTGGATTATGGCGTGTTCTATGAGTTTATACCGATGGACCGTTTCAATGAAACATCTCCACCGACCTATACCATCAATGAGGTGCAGACCGGGGTCAACTACGCCATCGTAATATCCACCAATGGCGGATTATGGCGATACATGATCGGAGATACCATCGTATTTACATCACTGACACCACACAAATTCAGAATCACCGGACGAACAAAGTACTTTATCAATGCCTTTGGCGAGGAGGTGATTTTGGAGAATGCCGAGAATGCACTGATGACGGCCTGCCGGCATACCGGTGCCCAGATCAAGGATTATACTGCAGGTCCCGTTTACATGACTGCAGAGACCCAGGGATCGCACGAATGGCTGATAGAATTTGAGAAACTGCCGGACGACCTGGAACGGTTCACCGATGTGCTGGACAAAACGCTCTGCTCCATTAATTCTGATTACGAAGCAAAAAGATATAAAAATACCACGCTGGTAAAACCCACCGTTACTGCTGTCCCCGATGGCACCTTTTACCAGTGGTTTCAACAAAAAGGCAAGGTCGGAGGACAAAATAAAATGCCCCGGTTGGCCAACGACAGAAAATATCTGGACGAGGTGCGTCACTTGATATCGTAAAAAAAGTTTTAATTTAGTAGACTGTTCACATAGTAGACTGTTCACAAAATTTTAAATATGCATATAGCTGTTGCTGGAAACATTGGATCCGGAAAAACCACCCTTACCGGACTGCTTGCAAAACATTACAGATGGGAAGCCCAATATGAAGATGTGGATGACAATCCCTACCTGAACGACTTCTATGAAGACATGCAGCGCTGGTCCTTTAATCTCCAGATCTATTTCCTGAACAGCCGCTTCAGTCAGATCGTCAAGATCCGCCAGGAAGGAAAAACCACCATTCAGGACCGGACCATC
The DNA here is from genome assembly GCA_018400695.1 of Bacteroidales bacterium. Taxonomy (GTDB): domain Bacteria; phylum Bacteroidota; class Bacteroidia; order Bacteroidales; genus M55B112. The sequence goes on from JAGYMF010000044.1 coordinate 11,180, forward strand.
TACGAGGATGCCTATATCTTTGCGCCCAACCTGCACAGCATGGGACTCATGACCACCAGGGACTTTGAAAACTATTTTGCCCTGTTCAACCTTATGAGCTCGCTCATCGAACCGCCCGATCTTCTGATCTACCTGCGTGCCTCCATCCCAACACTCGTTAACCAGATACAGAACAGGGGGAGAAAATATGAAGACAATATCAGGCTTGATTACCTGAAACACCTGAACGAAAGGTATGAAGCATGGATCGAGACTTACAGCCTGGGGAAGGTATTGATTATTGATGCTGACAACTATAATTTCCCGGCCAAGCCTGAAGACCTGAGCGTAGTAATCGATAAAATCAATGCCAATCTGCACGGATTGTTCTGATGCCGGGTCGTGCATTTGTATCTATAAAAAACCCTGAAACTGCCCGATGATTTCCAAAAAAAAGCCGGGAGATTCCCGGCCTTGTGGCTCCTCAGGTAGGACTTGAACCTACGACCTACGGATTAACAGTCCGCCGCTCTAACCAACTGAGCTACTGAGGAAAATTTTTTCAGCTACATGCTTTGCTGTAACAGCGACGCAAAAATAGCCTCTTTTCATTAATTATACAATTAAAACCCAAAAAAAAGAATCTTTTCATCCACCACCCATACCAAAACACCATTAGTTTTTATCTTTGTCAAAATTTGAATAAAAATCCTTAAAAGAGATATGAAAGTACTTGGACTCGGAAACGCCCTGGTTGATATCATTACCTCCCTCGACAATGATGAAATCTTAAAGACCTTTGGATTACCAAAGGGTAGCATGACGCTTGTGGACCTTGAGACCTCCAATTTCCTGCAGGCTGAAACAGCCGGACTGCCAAAACAGAAAGCCTCCGGCGGGTCAGCAGCCAATACCATTCACGGACTGGCACACCTGGATGTTCCCACCGGTTTTATTGGCAAGGTGGGCGACGATGACCTGGGAAATTTCTTTTACAAGGACATGAAATCCAAAAATATCAACCCCCTTTTATTCAAGAGCATCAGGGAAACCGGCCGGGCCATGGCTTTTATCAGCAAAGATTCGGAACGCACTTTCGCCACCTGCCTGGGTGCCGCCGTCGAGCTGTCGACCGAAGACCTGGATGCCAATATATTCGATGGTTATGATTTCCTCTATGTGGAGGGCTACCTCGTACAGAACCACGAGCTGATCGAGAAAGCGATGAGGCTGGCAAAGCACAACGGTCTCAAGGTGTGCATCGACCTGGCAAGCTATAACATCGTGGATGACCATAAATCCTTCTTCTTAGAGGTGATCCGTGACTATGTGGACATCGTTTTTGCAAACAACCAGGAAGCGGAATCCCTTACAGGTGAGCAGCCCGAAAAGGCAGCAGAGATGCTGGGTGCAATGACCGACATCGCGGTGGTGAAGACAGGGGCTGAAGGCTCCCTGGTCTGTTCCGGGGATGAGCTCATTCATATCAGCGCACAACCATCCACCCCTGTCGATACCACCGGGGCCGGAGATATGTATGCTGCAGGATTTCTCTATGGGATCATTCATCAGCAAACGCTGGATATTTGCGGAAAGATCGGGGCGATCCTTGCAGGAAAGGTCATCGAGGGCTACGGTGCAAAAATGGATGAATCAACATGGGAAAACCTCCGTAGGGAGGTAAAATCTGTTGTAACAGCAAGTTAAAAGCTAATCAACAGGAAGATAATATTCCACCGGGTCGGTTAGCACGGACCGCATTTTTTTAAGCGTTCCCTCAATTTCCATATCCCACCTGTTTATGTCTTTCAACTATAACGCAACATTCCATATATAGGTCTGCTGAAAAAATGTAATTTTTTAGTACTATGTCTTGCATGGTTCTAATTTTTTTACATATCTTTGCATTGTTATGTTATATGTATCATACTGTATTGTAGAAATAATAGT
>JAGYMF010000045.1 GCA_018400695.1 Bacteroidales bacterium
TAACCGGGCATCTGTTCCTTTCGGGATTACATACCCGGGAATCCCTATAGCAACAGGCCTTTGGTTCTCTGTAAGTGTGTTTTCAATGCTCCTGATATCATCCGCAAGAATGAATTTTACACCATAACTTCGTGTCTCCCCGGGATCAAGGAACGCTGAGGAAGGTTCGTTCCATGGTTCAGCATCCTTCCATTCATTTTCAGCATATGCCTTGCTGTGGACCATCCATTCGTGGAAACCTTCGAATGTAATGCCCCGTCGTGTGGGGTCGTCATTCAATGGACGGTATGCTTCAAAGGGTGTTTTGCCATCGGGTACAACCAACAGCACCTTGTCTTTTCCGTGAAGCCTGATCACCTGCAGGTATCCGCCATCCATCCCGATGTAGGGATCGAAAAACACATTGTCTTCATGTGCTTCATCCAGCGATTTGTTGTTGAGGTTGTTATGAAAGATCATGGGGATGCCCAGTGCCCCGATCTCAACCACGGAAGATGATGTATTCTTTACCATGAAGCGCATCACAATGTTTTCTCCATGCTGTTCCCAGGAGCGTGTAATCTTCACAGGAATATCAGCAGGCAGCGTCGGGGCAAGATCTGCAGAGACCAGCGTATTCGGGTCTTCGGTTACAACCTTTTCCACATCAGCCCTGTTCCGGGCTGTAGAATAGTCTGTCCACTCCTCATGTTCACCTTTCCTGATCCTGAGGTTAATATCCCCCAGGTGATAGAAGCCATTTTCGCTTCGCTGTTGCAGCAGTTCCCCGGGGGTAAAATTGAATGGATTATCCCCGGTTGTTCCCATGGAAGAAACAGTATGGGAGGATTTTAACAATTCGAGCCGGAATGATGGCGTAACATAGTTCATGAATCCTTTTTCCATTCCGAGTGTTTGGTTCCCGTTATCGTCGGCGGAGTTTTGTCCATACAGGCCGGTAGTCATTGTCAGCACTGCCAGGGCCACAATACTCCATATGGAAGCCCTCAATTTATTCAGGCTGGCGTGGCGGTTCGTTTTCTTACTCATCTTACAGATCTTTATCATGGTTTATTACAATTCATCTTTTGCGTTGGGTACTGCTGATATTCAGTGCAATCTGTCGATACTCACTGGTTATAAAGTTCCACTTCGTAGATTCCCGAAAAAGAGGTTTCGCTTGCATGATCAACAACAAGCCTGATACCTGTGGTCTTTACAGGTTTAAATTTGAATATATTTAATGAATTGGCCGACAGGTCTCCCGGTTTTTGATCTGTCAACCTGGCATCTTTCCATTTTTTCCCATCTTTGTATTGAATGCTGAATGCTGCAGGCAATTTTACACCACCGTCATCACTAAAAAAATAGACGTATGCTGTGTTTACCGTTTTTTCACTGCTGAAGGCGATTTGAACCCAGTCGCTTTTATTGGGAGATTCAAATGCTGTCCACCGGGGTACGGCATTGATGCTCCCATCAATAATTCCGTCAATGTTGTCAAAATTCGAGGTGTAGGAAGCACTGACAGTGTTATCCTGCAGAACAGCGATATTGTCTGTTTCAATGTTGCTGTCATTTCTGACTGGTAAAACGGGTTTTCCCCATGCCTCTATTTCACTGACCCCGATAGCTTGGTCCTTCTGTGGAACGAGCACACACCTGATTTTGGCTGTTTTTAATTCAGGAAAATGTGTGGTATTTGCTGTCCTTCCGGTTGGAGCTGCCAGGTTGCGTTTTTGATCTGGTATTTCGAGCCAACCTTCACCATCCCAATATTCCAGTCGATAGGAGAGGGGCGCTGCAATGGTGTTCTCGTCATCAATGAAATACAATTTGATGGTGTGGAGGGATCGTTGGGCCCCGAAATCGATGCCGCACCAGTGCGACTCAGCGTCTGAATAAACATTGCTCCACTGGTTGGTTGTTGATTCAAGGTACCAGAACTGACCATCGTTTAGTTTGGTATAGGGATGTTTAATCCCGGGAAAAGAGGCGATGGCATGCGGGAAGTAGTCCTGGCTGTTATTGACAGCGTAGTTCACCATTGGTTCTTTTGCCGGTGCTGACTTGAATGGGAGATGGGCTTTGATTCTTCCCAGGGTAGGGGATGAGGCGATGGATATTCCGTCAGAAAATACCTGTAACCCTGCGCCGGTATTGTATTTTGATCCGTCCCTGTCCCAAACAATGGATACCTGGTGGCCGTGGTAGATCACATCATCAAGACAAAAGTAATCCCAACTTTCAGGGATGAGCGGGTTGACCTCAATGGAATCTGATGCCAGTGGTTTTAATCCAATCAGATCGTTGATCACCAGGTCAATATATGAGGAGTGGGAATAGTGTTCACTGTGGCCGATATTGTCGTGACCCTCCCATGATCCTGTATACGGATGCACGGCCTCTGCAATGTAAGGTTTCCCGTCTTTGCGGTGGGTAAGTGCATAGTTCCTGAACATTGTATAGTAGTCTTCCACGGAGACATGGTTCTGGTCATAATTGTTCAGTAAATTTGCGAAGGCTTTCAGCGTCTGCGAGGTTCCAAAGGGCCAGGAATTTCCACTCCATACACAACAGTGTTCGGAGATATGAAAGAGTGGGTCGTTCTGTTCTACGACCGTCGGACCAAATTCGGCGTAGAAGAATTCAGGATCCATCAGGAATTGCCAGGCCGATTCATATCCTTCATCCGGCATATTGAAATACCACGGGATGAATCCAATCAGCTCTCTTCCGTGAGGACTGCCTTCATATTTACCTGATTGATACGTGAGTGTATTGGCTTTAATGGTGTCGTCTTTTTCTACCGTTACTTCATCATTCTGAAAACGGTGAAAGAAAAAATTCCTGGAGGGATCCCAGCATTTTTCCTGGAAATTGGACTTGATTCTTTCTGCACGGGATAAAAATTCATCCATGGTTGCCTGGTCATTGAGCAGGCTGGCGATCTCGACGATGGCTTTTGCATGGGCCCACATGTAAGAATTCAGGGTGGGACGGTATCCGGGTGCCCCATTGAACCAGTTGGGTGTTTGCCGGCTGTTGATGTTTGTCTCCATACCGTCATGCATGCCATCCCATGCGAACATCCCTTCCTCCTCTACCCAGTGATCCTCTTCCCACTGGTAGTAATCATATTTGAGATCGTTCAGCAGGTTGGTCACCCATGTAAAATCCCTGTTCACTTTATAGCTTTGCCATACTGCATCTCCGATCCAGTTGGTGTAATTGTGGGGCTGTGCTCCGGGGTTTTTAAACCAGAAATCAGCGTAATCCATGACATATTGCGGATCTCTGAACCATCTGAAATCGTAGAGCTGGTGTCCGGCGGGGCAACTGATGGTTCCATAAGCGCCCGACCACCATGGCCGGTCAATAAATTCCGTGGTTGCATACCCACTTTCAGGAGAGCCATATACCAGGTGTATGGTGGTTAATTCCCAACGGTAATAGTAGGTTTTATCTATCTCTTTGTCAGGAGTTTCTAAAAATGGAATATGCTCCTTATACCATTCCCAGTCCTGGTTGTTCCAGAAGGTGAACTGGTTCAGCATTTCCTGCTTATTTAAGATGTGTTGTGTATTCGCAGGAAGAATCTGCAGCATCAGAAGTACAGCGAATGCAAACCTGGTGGTTTTTAAAATAATCGTCATATTTGGTTTGGTTTGTTTGATCATGTATGTTTTGTCGTTGCAATCAGATGTGTACTGACGGATCGACTCTTTTATGATTGGTTTCAGACTGTTTGTCTACAGGCAGATATACAGAGAAATGTTCTTTGTGTACTTCATGGAATGGTACCAAAAGGATCTCCTCACCATTTTTGCCGGTTACCTTAAAGTGACGCTTCGCTTCGTCTTTTACTTCAATATAATCGGTAAAATTTCTGGTGTCGAATTGTATTGAAGGCACTTCAACAGGGGTCCCGTCGTAAGGTCCGTACCTGTGTCTTAAATTCTCCTCAACAGCTGCCTCTTTAAATTTCGCAACCAGTACCAAAGGCCCATAACCAAACGCAACATTCAGATTGTCAATCGGTAGAAGTGAATACCACAGGTCGGGGGTAAAAGCAATCTCCAGTTTATCCCCACTGCGCCATTGCCTGTCGATCATGAAGTATGACCCCGGCATGGGTTTCATTGAGATTGGTTTGCCATTGAGCGTGATGCTGTAATCGGGACCTGTCCATGAAGGAATTCTTACTGCCATTTTCAGGGTAACCGGCCGCTCTGTATCGACATGAATAGCAACGGTATTTCCTTCAGGAAGTGAAGTTTCCTGTATCAGTGTGAATCCGGACTCCTCATAGTGTAATTCTGAAGGTATAAATTGATTGATATATAATCTGTTGTCATCCACGCCGTAAATGTATTCGGCGATGCGCGAGAAATTTTCCATTCCGGTCCCTGTACAACACCAGAAAGAGGAGTCGGGTGTGCCCCATGTTTTATAGTACCCATGGGCCATTGAAACATAATACATGGACATTCCGTTCTCCCTGTTTTGTGTAGGGAGAATGGCATTGGTCAATGCACGTTCCATATATTCCTGGTACCGGATATCATGTGACCATTTCCACAGGTGGTCTGACAGCTTGATCATATTGTATGTACAGCAGCTCTCATGCGCCCCCGGTCCCAGTTCTGTATGCAGATGGTAAGGGTCTGTATTCCAGTGTTCACCGTTGCTTGTTCCCCCTGTTACAAAGGAGCGTGTTTCAGCAACCTGTTGCCAGAAGCGTTCGGACATTTGTTTTCTGGATACATCTCCTGTTACTTCAAATTCCCTGGCGATGCCCACAACATTTGGAATAAATGAATTGGAATGCCATCCTTTCAAATGGTCTTTTCCTTGTTGAATGGGCTTAAAATAGCTGTCCTGGTAGAAGCTGACAGCCAGGTTACGGCATATGGTATCACCTGTTTCGGCGTACATACTCCAGAACACTTCGTTCATTCCACCCTGTTCTGTTTTATCCAGAACCTTTTGAAAATGAGTTCTTCCAAGTGGTGTGATCCTGCTGTTCAGGTAGTAAGACAGGTTCATGGCCACTTCCAGTGCTTCATCATTGCTACAGTACTTATAGGCGTCGAACAGTCCGGCCAGGATTTTGTGAAGTGTGTAATACGGGGCCCATACCTGTTGAAGGGTCTCTACCCTGTCGAGGTACTCTTCAGGCCATGCACTCAGGTATCCGGTGCCTGTTTTTTCCTGGCATTTTTTTAATTCACTGACGGTATAGGCACACCGGTTGAGAAGCGTGGAATCGTTCGTGAGAACGGCCATTCTCGATATAGCAGAGAGATAATGACCTATGGAATGTCCCCGGAGTTCCCTGGATTCTGTTTCCCAGCCTCCATATTCGGCTGCATTTGTTTCAATACCCGATACCTTTTTGAAATGGAAGAGAAGCCGCTCAGGTTCCAGTTTCAGCAGGTACTCCCGTTCCAGTTCCATGGCATTCAGCCAGGGCCCCCCGGTAAGCCTTACCTTGTTGAGTGCAGGTTCGTTTAGCTGGATATTTTCTGCTGCATCCTGTTTGCATCCGGTGAGAAAGGGGAGTAAAACGAAGATCAATATGTGGTAGTTTTTCATAATTTCCGGTTTATTTCTTTATGTTACTTTTTTTTGCATCGATTTCAAACAGGTTCACCGAGAAGGGGGGTAAGGTGACCGTGAATTGTTCTGACGCTTTTTTTATTGTCGTTTCCCCGGGTATGATATGATGGGGATTGTCGAGTGTGTTCTGGTCATCAATGTTTTCCGAAGTGATGACGATATGTTTCGCTTTCTTCCTGATTTTTTTTGCCCCTTTAAGGTTAATGACAGCCTGAACAGGATCGGCATTGTAATTTACAGCTTTAATAACTACGGTGCTGTTGTCATGGTTATATCCGGCGGAAGTGAATACCGTCTCCATGGGTTCTATGGCAGCATCAGAAATCAATTCACCGTCAAGATACATTTCGGCTTCATGATTGTGTACCACAAGTTCGAGATCATACCACCGTTCTGCTTCTATCTCTCCTTGTGTGCTTTTTCCAGACTTAAAAGCAAAATTCTCAGGGTTGCCCCATGACTGTATTTCAGAGAATCTGTTTTCTGCTGCACCATAGTTGCAGAATATAAAGCGATTTTGCCCTGTGACATTGAAATATAGTACGAAGCCCTCTTTCCCTTCACGCTTTCTGGCTTTGACTGTTACCCTGCCAGTTTTCAGTTCCTGGTTTTTTAGCAGCAGCATGGAGGGAAATTGGTTTTGGTCTTCCTGTACCAACAGGTTATTTTCTGTCTTCCAGCTGCCCATTCCGGTCGTGTCCCAGTGCTGAAGATCATTAAAATCATCGCTGAAGATCAATGTGCCGGATTCATTGTATATTTTCAAATCTTTGAATTCCGTACTTGTATTAAATGTTCCCAGTCCAATCTTTCCCGTCATTCCGGGCTTGCTCATATCTGGCCGGGGATTGATTTCCGTATGCATCTCCAGGTTTACATCAGGACGGTAAGTATTGAATACTTTTTGTACATAATAGGAAGTATGGGCATAGCTGCGGGCAGCATCAAATTCGATCAGGTTGACTCCCCAGTTCCTGTCATTTACATTCACAAAAAGAGGGGCATAACTGGCCAGTTTTACCAGGTCTCCATTGCGCTCCATCATCATCAGGTAAGCGGCATCGCTAAGCGCTGCATATAGATTTCCATTATTGTGGTGTGATGCATATTCACCAACATACACGGTCCATGGTTTACGTTCATAGGCATCAAAATAGTCATAATTAGAACGAATCCAATCTACATTCCGGTAAGCATGTTCATCCACCATGTCGATATTTTCATCACCAGCCCGTTCGATTGCCTGGTGGTTCAGACCGCTCCAGAACATGCTCATAATTACAGTGATTTCCGGATATTTGGCTTTAATGGCTTCACGAAACCTGGTATAATATTCACCATAGATGGCCGGTGGATGTTCATTTCCAATCTCGACATATTTTAATGGGAAGGGCTCGGGATGTCCCATATCGCTTCTGACTTTCCCCCATTTTGAGTCCGTAGGCCCCAGGGCATATTCAATGGCATCAAGGGTCTGCCCGATTATGGTATCAATATCGTCGAGTGGCCAGTTGTTGTCGGGGTGGACTGTCATACCGGCAAAAGAGACATACATGGCATCTGCACCGATGTCTTCAGAGAACTGCAGAAACTCATGATACCCGAATCCATCAGTTGACCTGTATTTCCAATAGCCCCACATTCCGGGACGTTCCTCGGGGGGGCAAACCATTTTTCTCCAGTCCGGAGCCGATTCCCATGACAATCCTTGTACATAGCAACCACCGGGATAACGGATAAAGTCCGGTTTATAATCTTCCAGGTATTCGGCAAGGTCAATCCTCAATCCATTTTCCCGGTCTTTAAAGGTAGGTGGGAAGAGAGACACCCAGTCGGCCTGCAGGGTTCCGTTTCCAACGAAGGTTAAAGACAGGACAGCCTCCGGGCATGTTCCCTCAGCAGTAAGTGTTGATGTGTTTTTTTGCCACACTTCTCCGGGTATGATATTGCTGAATGTTTCAGAAGCAAGGATCTCTCCGGTTGTGCTCTCGAGGGCTGCAATAATTTTCCCATTGAAGGTGCCCGGTCTCAGGTAAAACTTCAGATCATACTCCACATCCTCCTCTACATTGATTCCCCAATATCCTTCATTGATCAGTGTGATGGTACCGGGTTTGTTATCTTTACTGCCAACAGATAATTCGAGGGATTTACTACTGGCTTCATTCATCGGATTTGCTTCGGTCAGTTTCATGGTACCGGATTCATGATCACCCCGTAATGACCACCCTATAAGAGCCCTTGAAGGGTCCCATCCGCAGTTGCCATTCCATGGCCAGGGCATGTCCCATCGTTCCTCCGGTACCCCCTCGGGCAGCGATTCGAGTTCCATTTTTAATCCGCCATCCTCCTTTTCCACCAATTTCATTCCAGGGGGAAGAATGCCCTCCTCAAAACTCCTGTTCCTGATCAATTCCGCATAGATGCCGCCATCAAAGGCGTGGTTGATCTCCTCCATAAATATTCCATAAAGACCAGTGGGTATTGGTGCGTTTTCTTCGCTGAGGTCAACATTGATATCTGCTGTCAGGACATCCTGTGATAGCATCGGTCGTATATTGAAAAAAAGAACCAGGGAAAGCAGCAAGGTGATTAGTCTGTTGTTTTTCATCGGTAATAATTTATTTTATTCGCAAGCTCCCATGTTCGGTTTATGGGCGTTTTATATTGTTAAATAGCCTGAAACCTTAAAATTGTGGCACTATAGGGTTCGACTGTAAATTTCCCCTTGTTTTTTTGTTGTATGGGGCCTTTGACGATCACATGCTCCTGACTTCCCGGCTCATTGTATGCCATATCTCCCGGTCCGGTCAGCACATATGAAATGATTTTATCGCCGATCTCCAGGCCTTCGATCTTAAGGTCAAATACCTGTGTTGACCAGGTTGGGTTCACTATTGAAACTGTGACAACTGTTTGGTCTTCAGTGAGTGTTGCAGCCACATCGAAGGGACGTGTTTCTCCCGAGATTTCAAGTGGTATTGTTCCGAAATGTTCCCGGTACATCTTCAGTGCCAGGCCCGTGCTGGCATAAACTGAATGGGTGTTATTGGTTTTAATGGCCCCTATCACGTTGACTGTCTGTGCATAGTTTGCCATATAGATCATGTCGGAATTTTTTGAAAATTCATTAATTCCTGCAGCAATTCCCAGTGCATCACGCAGGTAGTAGCGCGTACCCAGTTCACCATAAATATGTGGTCCGTACCAGTAATTCCATTCATCCATGCAAATACGGATGTCCATTCCCTGGATTTCAGGAATCTCTTCCCGGTAATTCCTGTGTAGCTCGGCACGTTCTCTGATGGCATCCGGGATTTGCTTCACATGGGTCATCAATCCGCCGCCATGCCAATCCTGTTTGTAGAAATGCTCACTGATGTAATCCATATTGTGTGCGCTGTTCCTTAGCATCATTTCATTCCAGCTGCCCGGATTACCTACGGCAACCAGGATGATATCCTCATCAACAGATTTCATGGCTTCGGCAAACGCATTGTGTTTTTTAACAAAATCTTTTGTCGACATATGTCCCAGTTGCCATGAGCCGTACATTTCGTTACCTACCGACCACCAAATGACGTTAAATGGATCCGGATGGCCATTTTCGGCCCTCCATTTTCCCATGGGGGTCCGGGTATCTCCGTTACAGTATTCAATCTCTTTCCTTGCTTCTTCAGCACCACCAAGTCCTGCGTTGACTGCAATGTAGGGTTCCGTCTCCAGCAATTCGCATAACGTCATAAATTCATGAATTCCAACGTCATTATGTTCCACGCCGGTCCATGCCGGATTTTTGCGTGGAGGGCGTTTATCCCGATCTCCGAGACCATCCTTCCAGTCATATCCGCTTACAAAATTTCCTCCGGGCCACCTGTAAACAGGAGAATCCAATCCTTTCAGCAGTTTGAGGACATCGGCCCTGAACCCTTCAATATTGTCTTCAGGCATCAGTGATACCGTTCCGATCCAGAGTTTTCCGTTTCCTTCAGGAATAATTTCCAGGGATGCGTTTTGTGTCAACAGTTGTGAAGAGAGTGAGAAGGGGTATTTTTTATAGGTACCATCAATATCCTGGATAACGGCTTCGTCGATGAGCTGTTCATCAGTTTCATCGACCAGCCTGAGAACCACTTTTGTTACGTTGCCGGTTGACCGAAGGATGATGCGGCCTTCATAGTTGAGTTCTTTTCTAATACCCAGCCCTGACTGCTTCAATGAGATGCTTCTGCTTTTATCAGCCAGTAAAACCGGTGTCTGATCTCCTGTGTAGGAATGGTTCCTGTCCATTTGCAAAAGCGCTTTCTCCCCGGTAACCTCCCATGCTGAGTTGTTATGGCCCGGTTCATACCAGAATTTCCGGTCATCGATCATCTCAGCCCATATTCCACCATAGATACATTTCCCCATGTGCTCAATAAACTGGCCGTAAATATATTCCGACATCGGGGTTGCCCTGTTGTTGGCGTCAATGGTAATCGCTGTTGAGATTTTCTCGGTGGAGATCAGCTCCAGGGACATGTTGTCGAACCATGCCTTTCCTGAAGCCCTTCCTCCCCTGTTGAAGAGGCACTCAAGTACAAAGCTGTCGTTGTCTTTCGTATTAAATACCAGCTTCACCTCTGTCCAGTCATTGTCGTTGCTGAAACCCATATAATCAGCATCCATACCTGCAAGGTTAAATCCAGCCCCTTCACCTCCGGTGTTCACCAGGTTTTCGGTCCTGATCCAGCCGGTAAACTGGTATTTTGACCAGGGCTTTACATTTATTTTTGTATTCCAAATGCCAAATGTTGGTGTATTTGAAAAGATGGTGAGGCTCTTTTTTCCATGCTGTGCGATTGGACTGTAGAAATGTGTGGCTGTATTCCTGCCCGTTGCAGGTGTCCAGTTCATCACTTCAGAAGAGACTACTTTTTCTGCAGATTGGTTTGGAATGGTTCCCCAGTTTGATCCGGACAAGGGTTGTGCCTCATCATTGTTACTGCATGCTTGTAGCAACAGGGTCGTTGCTGCAGTCAGGAGAATGGTACGGATAGATTGATGCAAGAATGATTTTATCATGGTATTTTGTTTTAGAGTGGTGTGGTTAGATTTTTTTCAGGATGATCTCATGTTTTTGCAATGTGACAGGCAATACAGTTTCTGTTACCTTTTCAGACATCCTGATCGCAGGTTGGGAAGGTATTTTTTTCCCGTCCATGAACAACTCCCATTGTGCACTTGACTTTATCAGCAGTACCGTTTCATGTGTGTCATCTGACCTGTTTTCGAGCTTCAGGCTGATGGTTCCTTCTTTTTCTGAATAGCTAATGGGATTGTCGCGCAGGAAGCCATCACGCGTAAGTTCAATGCCTGTTCTCATTTTTTCATCAATGATCCAGAAACGGTTTCTGACACCATCTTTTGGTACAATATTGAAAAGGCTGTTGCTGCCTTTCATGATGCCACCATAGGCATACCATCCGAACAGAGGGTCTTTGGCAAGAATTGTGGCTGCCATTCTGAATATTGCCCCGTTGCCTAGATCGGCCTCCCCGTCGTAGGTCCAGGCACCACGTGGATTGTCTCTTCCCTGAAGCCAGATGCGGCCGTATTTCTTGTTATTGAACGACCAGCCGGTTGCGCCGTCGTTTTCCTTTCCGGGAAACCAGTATCCATAGTTGGATTCGGCAGTTCCTGTATTCATAAGTGCAAATGAACTAAGATACGAAGCGTAGCCCAGCTGCAGCCAGTCCCACGGTTTTTCAGCAAACACCAGGCCATAGTCAAGGATGCTCCATCCTCCCATCCTGGCCATGTAACTCAGACTGAAATCAGAGCCGTAGTGATAATATGCAGGTTCAAGCCAGCCCCTGACTGCCAGACCGGCATAGTGCTGGCGTTCCATGAATGCCCGGCTGTCTTTCCGGTTGACCTCCGGGTGTGAGTACCATTGTTTTTTGTTGACGTCGTACCAAAGGTTTTCATCAGGTTGCATTTCAGTAAGGGTTCCGTATTTTGCAAGTGCATATGATGATTCAAAAGCGGTACGGTCGAAAGCATATTCAGACCGGTACGGATACGGATCATCGTACACGAAATATTTTACCTTCTTTTCCCATTCAGCCCTTAGCCATGCCGCATCTTCTTCTCTGCCCCGTTTTTCCAGTTCATCCATGAGCGGAAGCAGTACAAGTTCGTTGTAATAGCCCCATTGGTAGATTTCGTAATAGGGCAGGATTTCGTAGGGATAGGTAAAGTAGGCGCGGGCTGTATTGACTGCAAGATCAAGGTAGCCTTCCGCATCCCTGAAATTCACCTTGTCAGGAAAATATTCAGCAATCTGGAACATGTGGAAATACAGCATAAAGATATGGGGGTAATCATACGCTCGCCAGACCGGCATTTTTTCAAGGTTCCTGTTCCTGATACCAGCCCTGGACTGCAGGCCATCGCGGTTCACCTTCCAGTTAGGAACGCCATATATACCGTACGGATATGGATCTTCCTTGTCTGTACGCTGAAGACCTCCCCAGACAAAATTCTGAATATAATATTCAATAGAGGCAATCTCATTATCGTCAGGGAAATAGACATTTTTAGCCGCCAGGAATGGTGCCTTGCAGAGGCCAGGATCATCGGCTGCAAGAACATATCCCCACCAGTGGTCAAAACCATCGGTATTGTCAGGTCCGCGCAGGACGCTGTTTTCCATGTCCCATACAGAATAAAGGCCGTTGTACCATTTAGATTTATCCCTGTGTTGCTGTGATTCGGTGATAAAGCGGCTTCGCTTGTTAATAAGTGTGTCAACAGGTTCGGTAGAAAAAAACTCAAGAATTGCAGCTTTTCCATCCTGATGGTGGATGGTTAGAATGTTTTCGCCAAGCCGTTTAAAAACAGCTTCATACATGTAATAATCGCCTTTCTCTTTCCCAAGATAATGCACACTGGTCTCTTCCGGATATTCAGCAACAACCGAATCAATATGATTTTTTGTATGCAGCGCGAACCTTGCTGTTAAATTCTGAGGCACTGTCATACCGGGGATGACGCGTACATCAAATAGTCCGTTCTCATAAATGATATTTCTTAGCTCATCGTAACTGTCTGCCCATTCCAGGCTGTAGCCATATTCAACCGTACTTCCTTCAGTGTCATTTGGTGCCAGTTCCAGGTTTGTATGATCCAGTCTCCAGGTACCTTCACTGATTTTACCGGCAGACAATGCGGAATGAATAAAGATGTCGTCTCCTTCATAATATTCAAACCTGGTACCGGGATGTGCTGTAACGATAAGATAGGGTGGTTCTCCGGAACCACGCGTATAGTAAAGGAAAGAAGCATCACCAGCGATGTAGCGGTGCATGACATAGCCGCGTTCGAATATTTCGGGTGGCCCTGAAAAACTGCGTGGACTTGCAGCAGGAAATGGAAGGATAAAATCGCCCAGAGTGACAGGGTGGGGGATCCTGTTTTCGACCCTGATTTTACAATCAATGCTGTTCCCG
>JAGYMF010000046.1 GCA_018400695.1 Bacteroidales bacterium
ATGCATCGGTAAAATCTACAAGGCCCAGGATGTACACTGGGAGTACAAAAAAGGAAACCATTACATCAAATACAAGGCATTCTATATCAATGCACAGGAAAGCTATACACGAAAAACCGGCTTCAACGGTTAGCCTGTATGCAACAAATTTCTGTGGGCCTGCCTGAACGGTATGGCCTTTTTTTTTGACCAAACGGTGATCGACGGAAACTGTCCCCGGCAATGCAGACAGCAATGCGACGCTATTAACTGAGATTCAACATGGGAAGATTTACGAACAAGGTTGTTTTTGTGACCGGATCCAGCAAGGGAATCGGCAAGGCGGTGGCCATTGAAATGCTGAACGCCGGCGCCAAAGTTGTGCTGAACGGCAGGAACAGTCAGGTGCTGGAAAAGACCGCAGCCGCGCTCTCATCCCGGGGCGAGGTTATGCAGATCGTGGCAGATGTCTCTGAGAGCCAGGCATTCGAAGATGCGCTGAAAAAGATCATTGAACGTTTCGGACAACTCGACGTGCTGGTGCTGAACGCGGGACTCAGCTCCTATGGTGCGGTGGAGCGGACAAGTGACAACTCCCTTGAAAGTGTGATGCGCGTAAACACCTTCGGTCCTTTCAGGGGCGCAAGGATTGCCCTGCCAGCGCTCAGGAAAACCGGTGGAAGTATCGTTTTCATCTCTTCACTCGCCGGGTTCCACGGAACACCCTATGCTTCGGTCTACAGCATGAGCAAGATGGCGCTTACTGCCCTGGCACAATCGCTGAGGACCGAACTCACAGGTGAAGGGGTCCATGTCGGGATCGTCTACGTGGGCTTTACCAGAAACGAACCTGACAAGACAGCCGTAGCGCCCGATGGATCGATCAGACCCCTGCAGGAGCGTCCCGGTTATATTCAGCAACCCGTGGAAAAAGTAGCAAAAAAGATCGTGGGCAGCATCCGCCGCCGAAGGTTCAGGACAACCCTGTCACCTATGGGCAAATTTATGGGGTTTCTCATCCGCTACTTCCCACGAATCTCCCTCCTGGCCATCCGCAGCATGCGGAAGCAGGCGGCAAAACTCACCGCTGATTAGTAGTGCCGGACCATGAGGGACAGGCACCAGCTATGCACCTAAGCGTTATAGGTCGACGAAGCGGTATCTCCTCCCCTGCCGGTCCAGTTGGTATGAAAAAACTCCCCACGTGGTTTGTCAAGCCGCTCATAGGTATGTGCACCGAAATAATCGCGTTGCGCCTGTAGCATATTGGCGGGAAGCCTCTCGGTACGGTATCCGTCGAAATAGCTGAGCGCGGAAGTGAATGCCGGCACCGGAATACCGTTTTCCAGGGCCACAGCACATACTTTGCGCCACCCCTCCTGCGAAGATTCCACCTTCTCCCTGAAGAAGGGACTCAACAGCAGGTTCGACAGGTTGTTGTCCGCATCGAAGGAGTCCTTGATATCGGCCAGGAAGGCAGAGCGAATAATGCAGCCGCCTCTCCACATCAGTGCAATCTCACCATAGTTTAATTCCCACGAATACTCCTTTGCCGCCTCCCGCAGAAGGGTAAATCCCTGTGCATAGGAGATGATCTTTGAAGCGTAGAGGGCCTGGCGGATATATTCAATAAACTGTTTCTTGTCACCTGAAAACTTTACCTGTGGTCCGGAAAGGATCTTTGAAGCCTCTACCCGCTCCTCCTTCAGCGCTGACAAACACCGGGCAAAGACCGATTCCCCGATCAGCGTCAGCGGAATACCGAGATCCAGTGCCGAAATGCCGGTCCATTTGCCGGTTCCCTTCTGACCAGCGGTATCCAGGATTTTTTCCAACAACGGCTCTCCATCCTCATCCCTGAAGGCGAGGATATCCCTGGTGATCTCAATCAGGTAAGAATCCAACTCCCCCTTATTCCACTCCCTGAATACCTCGTGCATCTCATCAGCGTTCATTCCTAAAAGGTTCTTCATCAGGAAATAGGCTTCACTGATCAGCTGCATATCACCATATTCGATGCCGTTATGCACCATCTTGACAAAGTGGCCCGCACCATCGCTGCCCACCCAGTCACAACAGGGGGTTCCATCTTCAACCCTGGCCGATATGGATTGAAAGATATCCTTCACATGGGGCCAGGCTGCTGCCGAGCCGCCGGGCATGATCGACGGCCCCATCAGGGCCCCTTCCTCACCACCTGAAACGCCTGTCCCGATATACAGAAGTCCCTTGCTCTCCACCATTTTCGTCCTCCGGATCGTATCCGGATAGTGCGAATTTCCCCCATCGATAATGATATCACCCTCCTCCAGGAGCGGGATCACCATCTCAATAAAATCATCCACCGGTTTACCGGCCTTCACCAGCATCATCACTTTGCGTGGACGCTCCAGGGCATGCACAAATTCTTCAATCGTCGCTGCCCCAATGAATTTTTTGTCCTTTCCGCGACCATTGATGAACTGCTCCACCTTTTCAACCGTACGGTTATACACCGCCACAGTATAACCATTGCGTTCCATATTCAAGACCAGGTTTTCACCCATTACCGCCAGGCCAATCAGACCGATATCTGCTTTCTCTTTCATGTTAATTTTATTTTTATGTTCATTGTATATTTTTTCACTTTTACGAATACCTCTCTGCCATCTATCGGACTCAAACCGCTAACCGGCGGGCTTACCGTGCAGGTAAACACCAAAATCCGGTCAGGCCAGACCTCAGTAACAACTATCCCCAATCACATCGAAGCCCAGTCCTTCAAAAACCGACCTGTACCGGCCGTCATCATTGAATACCCTTACACTGAAGGCTGAAGGCTCCCTGCGCAGCCGGTAATTGCCGCGAAGGGACTCGAATGCAGCGGGATCATCCATGAACCGGTCATGATCCTCATGCACGCTGTATGTCTGTGCATATGCACCACCCACCACGCTGAGCACATCCTCCTCTGCAGCATCAACAAAGATCTCCCGCTGTTCCGGTGCAGGCACATCGTCCGGCTCCCAGTGATCAAGCCCCAGTCCGAAGTGGCGGCTTACCGCCTGAACGCTCATCTTCGTCCCGTTCGCTTTTCCATCGGCCGAGTACCCGGCAATATGCGGTGTGGCAAGAAACAACCTTCCGAGGAGGTCCCTGTCCACCATGGGCTCGTTCCTGTAAACATCCAGTACGGCATCCGATATACGGGCTTTTCTGATTGCCTCCCGCAGGCTGTCTTCATCCACGACTTCACCCCTGCTGGTATTGATAAAGATGGCTCCGCGCCTGATTTTCTCAAAAAAAGCTGCATCTGCCATGTTTTCTGTCCTGTATACCCCTTCCCTGTTTAAGGGAACATGCAGGGAGACAATTCCGGAACGCTCCAGCAGCTCATCCAGCCCGACGAATCCCCCACCACCCTCAACAGCAGCGCGTGGCGGATCGTTCAGCAATACTTCAAAACCCAGCGCCCTGGCGGCACGTGCCACCTTTGAACCTACATTCCCGGCCCCCACAACACCCAGGCACTTTTCTGAAGGATCAAAACCCTGCATGTCTGCCATGTATAGCAGCGTGGAGACGAGATACTGTTCCACGGAAGAGGAATTACAGCCCGGTGCATTGGTCCAGCGGATACCGGCCGATTCACACCAGTCTGTATCGATATGGTCATAGCCGATCGTCGCTGTAGCGATAAATTTTACGGACGAATGTTCCAAAAGCGGCCTGTCGCATCGGGTCCTGGTGCGAACAATCAATGCATCGGCATCTTTCACGCTTGCTGCACTGATCTTGTCACCCGGCAGGTAGACAACATCAGCCGACTGCCCGAAGGCGCCCTTGATATAGGGAATCTTCTGGTCGATAACGATCTTTATGTGTTGTTTCATTCTTTGCTCAATCTAATGATGCTGTAGCAGCAGACGTATACCTTTCCTGTCATTAGCCGGCACCGGGTAAAAACTTATCCCGCGTAGACCAGAGGCCTGTAGCAGGGTTGGAGATGTAGAATATCTCCTCCCCGTCCGGCATTGTGTTCTTTCCATCGTGCAGCACCGACGGATCATACCTTTTCAACATCTCAACAATATCGGCATACCGGTAGTTCACCGATTCAATTTCTTCGCGGGAGATCTTTCCCGGACAGTAGGTCACAGAAAACCTCCCCTCTGTGGAGCCGTGGATCAGGTGTGCTGCTGCACTGAGATTATTTCTCAGGTCAGCGTTTCTCTCAACGAAGGAGAGGATTTCCGGGGTGGTCCGGTATCCGAATTTCCTGATAAGACGGTCAATTTCCGCATCCTCCCCGAACTCCTTCAGTCCGGGCGCGAGCACCACCAGTTCTCCTCCGTCGGCAATGGCCATACGGGTCCTGTAGATGCTTTTATTTCCCAGCCAGGTGCTTTTAAATTCTTCAGAATCCAGGTAGACCACCACCTTTTTCAGCGGTTGTTCCAGCATCTCGAAGTTTACTTCCAGGGAGAGCGCGGCTGCCTGTTCAAAAACAGCCCCATCATCTCCGATAAAGAGTCCCCGCAGCACCAGTCGGCCTTCAGCGTTCCGCCCTATCACGGTCAGCACATACACGATCGGAAGATGCGCTGCAAAATGTTCCGATGCGTAGTTCAGTACCTTCCGAACGGGTGTATCTGCCCGTCCCATCATCCTTTCCATGCCATATGCAGCACCCAGGTAATGGCTCTTATTGATCCCTTCCGGTCCGCCGGTACCGACAAAAATATTTTTATTGTGGTTGGCCATTCCCACCACTTCATGCGGTACCACCTGACCCACGGAGAGGATCAGATCGTGACCGCCCTCTACCAGCAGGCGGTTAACCTGTGCCGGCCAGGGAAATGTCACGTTGCCACCGGAAACCTCGCTGACAAAATCGCCCGGCACCACGCCCAGTGTAACCACATCGTTCCGCCAGTCGTGTATCCTGAAGAGCGCGTCCGGAATTTCACCGAACATCTTTTTTCGCTCTGCGCGGGTCATGGCAGCGTGGGTTCCCAGGGCAGGCAGGATATCGGTCATCCTTTCGCCATAAAACTCCCATGCCATTTCAGTGATCGGTCCGGCCATGCTGTGAAACCGCGTGATATCCGGGGGGATAGCCAGCACCTTCTTCCGTGGACCCAAAGACTGCAGGGCCTGGTGCAGTCCGTCCCTGATATCAGCGGATGTCAGCTCCAGGTTTTTGCCGCCCCTTTCGAAATAGATCATAGGATCAGATTTATCTGTTTATAAAAATACAAAATCATTGCAGACACCGGGTCATTGTGGTGGCTTCTTTCATTGAATACCGGGATTTCTCAAAGCACCGGCCATGCCGGCTTTTCAGGCAGGTAACCGTCGAATGTTTTCAGCAGCTCCTGCTCATAGGCACCCGCAAAAGCACCCGCAAAGAACCTGTCGAGTCCCTCATTCAGCAGCCTGTCCCACGACGCCTCCTCATGTCCGGGATTTATGGGGAAAAAGTGCACGCCATTGGCTTTGGCGGCCTTATAATCGCCCGGGGCATCACCGATCATCAGGATCTTGTCGTCCGGGTATTTCCCCTTTGCAGCCAGGGCAAGGTGCTCCGTCTTTGTCCCGTATTCCTGTCCGCATATCCTCCTTACCTGTGTGTCGATACCATTCTCCTTCCATTCACGCTCGAGTGCCTCCAGTGGTGTCTGCGAGACCACGAGGGCATCAGCGAAGCCGTTGAGTTTATCGAGTGATTCCCTGACCCCCGGGAACGGCGGCATGCCATGTACCATGTCTTCAATATCCTTGTTTACCTGCAGCGACCACGCCAGTGCAAGGTCGATATCCCTGTTATGCACATTCCCTGCATACGCTGTCAGAGCAGGATTTCCCAGCCGGGTTTCTATCTTTGTCCACCCGAGAATCGCTGTCATATCGGGAAGCTCCATCCCACGGGCATGCACTTCCGGTCGCTGTGCCAGCAGCCTGAATGTTTCCAGTACTGCCAGGAAGCGGTTCACCCCACGGGTCTTGGAATAGAGGTTCACAAATTCCCAGGTCTCCCTGGCATACCTGGAGATCTTCTGAAGTCCGTAATACTTGATGAAATTAGGGCAAAAGCACTCCTTTTGTTTGATCTCCATGGTATCGAATGCACATCCATCGGAGTCGATGCCGATAAAAAATTCTTTTGTCGGTTGAAGATTTTTTAGTTGTTCCTGTAGGTTCATATTTATTTTTAGTTTAATCCTCTTTCTGTCACACATCCTGTTTTACACAGCTTTAGTTAGCGGCTGCAAAAAAACTCCATTTTACTCACAACTTGTTTATTTTTAAATGTGTTCGTGCGCTAAAGGTTCTGCGTTATGCTCGAAAGTAATGACTTCATAGATTGTTGTCCGGCAGCAAATAATGATGCCATTACAGGCGAATCCGGCTGATAAAACCTCTACTCCGCCTCAAGCGAATAACCAGGCAATTTCTTTTCTGCAAAAAGCGGTTTGAACTGCGTAAAGCGCTGGCGTCCGTTGATCACCGGCACACTCACCCAGTCCTCCCCGATGAGGGGCCTTGCATAATCCAGGAATGCATCCGTTACATCGACCCTGTTCTCAGCGATCCATTTTTCCGGAAACGTCCGCTCAGAGAGTGCCACCTTTTCAAGCGGCACCTTATCGTACCAAACATGGTAGATCAGTCCGGGGCTCCGGAGAATTGTAGCCATCCACCCATTGCCGTCATTCATCGCAATATCCACCGCCTTCTGACCCACCCTGTAGGCCTCATCCAGGTCCACTGTTGAAGCATAGATCGCCGTATCGCGCTGATCCGTTCCCATCACCTGTCCCCGTGCTTTCCCACGCGCCTTCAGCCCCACACTGTTCAGGTAGTTCACAACCACCTGGTATACGGCCAGCTGACTGCTGCCGAAGGAGGTGTGGCCAAATGCATCTTTCACCTCGCCAAGCGATCCGGCGTCGAATCCTTCGCTTACCACCACGATGCAACGACCGTCTTTTTTAAGCTGGTCATTTACATTGTCGGCCATCTGTTCCAGGGTCAGCCCCGACTCTGCCATATAGATCTGCAACGGCATTTCACGTCCGGGATCTGCAAGCCTGGCTGCTGCCGGGATGTAGCCGATCTTCCTGCCCATGGCCTGGAGCACGAGCACAGGATCGGCAGGCGAAGAACCGCGGTTCTCCTCGTCGGCATTCTGAACGATGTGCGACCAGTATTTGGCCACACTTCCGTAGCCGGGGGTATGGTCAATCAGCCTGAAATCGCTGTCGCCAACATCGTTATCGATCGTCTTGGGCACTCCTACCGCGGTAACATCCAGGCCGTTTTCCCGGGCCAGTTCACTAACACGGTATGCGGTGTGCTGGGAATCGTTTCCACCGATATAGAAAAAATATCCCACGTTGTGGGCCCTGAGCACCTCTACGATACGGGCCATATCCTTCACCTGGTGGTCCTTCAGCTTGTAGCGGCAGGTTCCCACTGATCCGGCTGCAGGCGTTGTTCTGAGCAGTGCCACCTCTTCCGGATCCTGGTCAGACAGGTTGAGCAGCTCCTCCTTCAGCACCCCTTCAATACCATGCCAGCCGCCATAGACAGTACCGAAAGTATCAGGGAACATGCGGCAGGTTTCGATAATTCCCCTGAGCGAGGAGTTGATGACAGGAGAGGGTCCTCCCGATTGCGCTACAATTACATTTTTTACCATATTCTAACGATTAAAAATTATTAAAACCAGCCCTTCCCGTCTACCGAAGCGAACGCGAAGGAGGAATAAATGGTATTAAACGCCGCCAAAAGCACTGTATCCACCATCGACCGGGATACAAATCCCGGTGATAAAATGGCTCATGTCTGACAACAGGAACAGTGCTGTGCCGGTAATATCTTCAGGTTCGCCAAAGGTACCCATCGGGGTATTGGCGATGATCTTCTTTCCACGAGGGGTGAGCTCCCCGGAGGTTTCCTCCGTAAGCAGAAACCTGTTCTGGTTCGTCAGGAAGAAACCCGGGGCGATGGCATTGACCCTCACCCCCGCCTTGGCGAAATGGACGGCAAGCCATTCCGTGAAATTGTTGATGGAAGCTTTTGCTGCCGAATAGGCCGGAATTTTTGTCAGCGGCTTATAGGCATTCATGGATGAGATATTCAGGATCACACCCTTTTGCCGTTTTACCATCTCCCGCGAAAACACCATGGTAGGAAGGAGCGTGCCGGTAAAGTTAAGGTCGAATACACGCTGGAACCCCTCCAGTTCAAGGCCAAAGAAGGAGTTTTCGAGGTTTTCGAGGTCCTCCTCGGTAATCTCTTCGAGTGCAGTCGTGGCTTTAGGAGAGTTTCCACCGGCACCATTTATAAGGAGGTCGATCTGACCAGCCTTCTCACGGATCTCTTCCGCCACTGCCTCCAGAGAGGCCTTGTTGAGCACATCTGCTTTTATTCCGTAAGATGCAGTACCGGTCTCTGCAGAAACCATTTCAGCAACTTTCACAGCTGCCACCTCATTAATATCCAGTATCACAGTGACAATTCCTGCTTCGGCGAGTCCTGCAGCCAGGGAGGAGCCAATCACGCCTCCTCCGCCGGTGATCACACATACTTTCCCTTTCAGGTCATTCAGGTTGTTCATTCGGATGGTTAAAATTTAGGTAATGGTCAATATTCTCTTTGGTCAGTATATCAATAGGCATCAGCACCTCATGCGGATATTCCTTTTTCAGGACTACCCCTGTGAAGAGATGCCGCAGTCCGAGATAAGCCTGTTCTTCCGGACTTTGAGAAATAAGGAAATCGATGTATTCCCGCCTGAGGTACCCGATACTCTCCTTCATCAGGTCATACCCTATCAGCCGGATGTTCATGGTTCCGTGTTCCGCCAGGTATCGTGCTGCCAGGTGCACCCTGGAGTTGGTCACGAAGATCCCGGCCACATTCAGCTCCCCCATTTTCCGGTCAAGCGCATCTGCAATTACGGCATAATCACCACCACTAAGATTCAGCGAAACCAAGTGGTCGACCCTGTCGCTGTGCTCTTCAAAATAGGCCCTGAAACCATGCTCCCGCTTCGTGATATGCTGATAATTGTCCGTACGCAGGGAGAGGTTCAGGATCAGCAGGTCCCTCCCTGCCGAAAGCCCATAATCCATCAGCTTACCACCCAGGTATGCACTCTGCCATGCATCCTGCCCGATGAAACCATCAAACTCCACCCCTTCGACCCGCGAATTGAACAGGATACAGGGGACACCAACGGTATGGCACCGGGCGATGAATTTCACCGACTCATCACGAAAAACAGGCGCGAACAGCACACCATCATAATCACCAATCTGCAGACCATCAGTTTTATGACAAAAGTCGCGCTTGTTGTGCTGATCAAAACGAAGGTATTCCACGCTGACGTCAAAATGAGCGATCTCATCCAGGGCCCTTCGGACCCCCTCTTCTGGAAATTTCCAGAATTCGTGTGCGTACACGACCTCAGGCATACAGACAAGCATCCGGTAAGATTTGCCCGAAGCCAGCGTTCCTGCTAATATATCAGGCTGATAATCATACTCCTCCAGAATATTCTCTATCCGTTTCCTTGTCGCATCAGAGACTCCTGAACGGCCGTGTATGACCCTGTCAACTGTTCCGGCAGACACATTTGCCAGCTGTGCGATATCTTTAATCCTTATGCGTGACATCCTGACTAAATAATTTAACAAAAAATACCTATAATACTGTTTATTAAAAACTTAAATCTATTTTCAAAGAATCTGATGAACAAAACTACAAAAATATTTTTGAAAAATACGCCATTTATATATACTTTCGTGTGCGCACACGATCATTATACCATAAACAGAAAAGATCATGAAAACTATTGAGTCCTATTCATTCGGTGTTGGTGACCGGTTCACCATGCAGGGAAGGGCACAGCTGAAGGCGATTATCCGGGCCAATGAGGCGGGGATTCCCCTGGTTCCTGTCTGGAACAAATCGAACAGGGAGCACCAGATCGTCGGCACGGTTCCGGAGGATACCTGGCAGGAGGCTACAGAAGCGGTCGGGGCGCTTGGATACAAGGGCAGCTGGTATGTGGATGCTGATCATATCAACCTCTCCTCTGTGGATCCCTACATTGCTCATTCCAACTTTTTCACCCTGGATGTGGCTGACCGGATTGGGGTTCCGGCCGACCGGAGGGAGGCTGAGGATATGGTGAAAAAATTGCAGGCATTCGAAGGATCGCTGGAGATTCCCGGAATCGAACAGCCATTCACTGTTACCGAAGAACTGCTGGAAAAGACTGTTCAGAAATTCTTCAGTGCCGTAAAGGAGGCAGCACTTATTTACAACCGCATCCTGCAGGTCAGGGAAGCAGACGATTTCATTGCCGAGATGTCGATGGATGAGGTGGATGAGGCGCAGACCCCGGTTGAGTTGTTTTTTATCCTGGTAATGGCTGACCATTTCGGGATTCCGCTGCAGACCATTGCCCCGAAATTCACCGGACGGTTCAACAAGGGGGTTGATTATGTGGGCGATATCGGCCTCTTCAGGAAAGAGTTTGAGGAGGACCTCCTTGTCATCGACCATGCAGTAAATACATTAAACCTTCCGCAAAACCTCAAACTGAGTGTCCATTCCGGAAGTGACAAATTCTCAATCTACCCGGTGATCGGGTCGCTGATCAGGAAGCATCAGAAGGGAATCCATATCAAGACTGCAGGAACAACATGGCTTGAAGAGGTCATCGGACTGGCCATGGCCGGCGGGGAAGCGTTAAAGATGGCACACCATATATATAAGGAGGCATACAGACGGATGGATGAACTGTGCGCACCCTACGCAACGGTGATCGATATCGACCCGGACAGGCTGCCTTCACCCGACCTGGTCGCCTCCTGGAACAGCGAAAAATTTGCAGATACCCTGCGGCATATTCCGGGACATACCGACTACGATCCGATGTTTCGCCAGCTGATTCATGTAGGCTACAAAGTGGCATCTGAACTGGGAGAAGCGTATACCGCGATGCTTGCAAAGCACGCGTCGGTCGTGGAAGCACAGGTCACCGAGAACATCATGGAGCGGCATATCCGGCGCCTGTTTATTGAAGGATAACCGAAAGAATGTGTATTTTCGTTTGGTAAATGAAAAACTGCGGCTATGAAACCATTCATGAACGACGATTTTCTTCTCGAAACTAAAGCAGCACAGGAGCTGTACCACAGCTACGCCAAAGAAATGCCGGTGATCGATTACCACTGTCATCTCGATCCGAAAGCGATCGCGGAGGACCGGAAATTCAGCAATATTGCTGAAGTATGGCTGGCGGGTGACCACTATAAATGGCGTGCCATGCGTGCCAACGGTGTCGACGAGAAATTCATCACCGGCAACGCCACCGACAAGGAGAAATTTTTGAAATGGGCAGAGACCGTTCCTTCCACGCTGCGGAATCCGCTGTACCACTGGACACACCTGGAGCTGCGCAGGTACTTCGGGATCGATGATCTGCTGTCGCCGGATACAGCCGAAAAGATCTGGGAGAAGACCATGCACATGCTGCAGTCCGATGCGTTCAGTGCCAGGAACCTGCTGAAAATGATGAACGTCGAGGTGGTCTGCACAACCGACGATCCTGTTGATTCACTCGAACATCACCGGCGCATCAGGGAGGAGGGCTTTGAAATCAAGGTACTCCCCACGTGGCGGCCCGACAAGGCCATGGCAATCGGTGATCCGGCGGACTACAATACCTATCTTGACCAACTCGAACAAGCTGCTGGTCAGCCTGTAAACCATTTCATGGACCTCCTGGAAGCGCTGCATAAGCGGCAGGAGTATTTTGAAGAGATGGGGTGCAGGCTGTCTGACCACGGACTGGAAACATTCAGTTATTCAACGTACACGCATGAGGAGATCGAAACCATCTTTACACAGGTCAGGAAGGGAGCGGCAGTGAGTGAAAGCGACCAGCTCAAATTCAAGACAGCCATGCTGGTGGAACTGGCTGTGATGGATTACGATAAAGGGTGGACACAGCAGTTCCATGTTGGCGCGATACGCAACAACAACAGCCGGATGTTTCATCAGCTCGGTCCCGACACCGGTTACGACTCCATCGGCGACCAGGGCATGGCGCGTGCCATGTCGTCCCTGTTTGACAGGCTGGACAGTATGGGTCAGCTGACAAAGACCATTCTCTACAACCTGAATCCCGCTGACAACGCAGTGATGGCCACGATGGCCGGCAATTTCAACGACGGAAAGATTCCTGGCAAGATGCAGTTCGGTTCGGGCTGGTGGTTCCTGGATCAGAAAAAGGGGATGACAGAGCAGATGAATACGTTATCACAGCTGGGGCTGATCGGCCGTTTCGTGGGTATGCTCACCGACTCGCGCAGTTTTCTCTCCTTTCCCAGGCATGAATATTTCAGGCGGATCCTCTGCAACCTGTTCGGCACGGATATGGAGAACGGAGAGATCCCGGCCGACATGAACGCTACAGGAAGAATGGTGCAGGACATCTGCTACAACAATGCCAAACAATATTTTGGTTTTTAGTTCGTGGAAGCAGCCAAGATTGTCTGCCAATAAAAAAATACAGCCATTGCTATTCACTATCTCAGGATTTTACTAAATTCACCGGATGCTGAAGAGAGTATTTATTACAGCCTTTATCGCATTGGTAATATGTGCCCCCCCCCTGTCCGCTCAGGGGATTCAGGGTTCGGTCGTTGACAGTGAGGGGAATCCGGTAGCATACGCCTCCATCTTTATCAAGGAATTAAAGCGTGGCACGACCACCAACAGTTTGGGGCTGTTTTCCCTTCCCCTGCCTTCCGGCGAATACAACATTTATTTCAGAAGCCTGGGGTATAATGAAGTGGCTAAAAAAATCAGCGTCACAGACCGGATGGCCGAGCTGCAGGTAATGATGCCGCCACAGACCTATATGATCCCGGAAGTAAGGGTCTCTGCCACAGGTGAGGACCCAGCCTACAGGGTCATACGAAAAGCGATCGGCCTGGCCAATTATCACC
>JAGYMF010000047.1 GCA_018400695.1 Bacteroidales bacterium
CAGTATGAGAGCCAAGTTGCGATAAAAAGATACCTGTACTTATGTGATCTTCTTCGTTTAGAATGGACCGCACACCATGAAAGTCTGCTCCGGAAAATAGGATCCAGTTTTTCTTTATTAGATACGACTGGTCCGGATCAGGGGAGAAAAAATTCGAAGTTTCGTTTAAAAATAAATATTGATACTGAGTCAATCAGAAATTCAATTTACACATGATAAAGCCGAAGGAAATAAGCAAAAAGGCCACACATATGCCCCAGATGAAATAACAAATCGAATACAGTATTGCTATCGCTGAAACAATTGAGGATGTCAACTATAGCGAGATTGAAGATTTGCTCAGTGATATGCTCTTATCGTCAAAAGGTTCCCGAAGATACGAGAAACCAACGAACATCTTAGAGAGCTTGGTAAATGAATGATAAATCTTTCTATGCTAGTGTTTTCATTTTTGAGTCTTTGAATCCCTGGTAAATGGCACTCAGGGAACGAGGTCTCTCCATCGATCCTGTAATTTCAATATCCCATCTCCTCCAGCAACTCCAGCATGATATCCGGCCTGTCTGTAATAAGACCATCAGCTCCCTTTTCGATCAGGCTGCGCATGTCTTCCTTCTCATTGATCGTCCAGTAGTGAATGGCCATGTTGTGTTTGTGGGCGCTGTTGATCACATGCTTCCGTGTCAGGTTCAGATTGGATTGTTCCATCGGAAGCTGCAGTGCCACGGCTTCAGGTGCGTAGAACACACCTGTGAATGTTTTGGCGGTGATCACAAATTTGGTGGCTTCCTTTTGCGACGTGGAAACCGGGATCATGTTTTCTTCCAGACCCTGAAACGCAGTCAGGGTCTCATCGTCAAAAGCTGCAACAACCATCCTGTCCCCGAGCTGATAGGTTTCCACCAGTGCTTTCAGCAGCTCACCTGCCCGCTCTCCGCTTTCCCCGCGGTCCTTGATCTCAACAGTATAATACATGTCCGGGTAGCGATCAAACACTTCTTCCAGTTTACATATCCGTATCGTATCATCCCGGTAGGGAAAGGTTCCGTCGAGGGCCTCAAATCCATCTCCGAAATTGAAGTCCAGCAGTTCTTTGTAGGTATATGCTCCCAGCTCGCCTTCCCCGTCGCTCATCCGGTCAATGGTATGGTCATGGTGACAGACCAGGACATCATCTTTTGTGATCTTCATATCAATTTCCAATACATCCACCCCCAATTGTACGGAACCCTCAAAAGCCGGCATGGTGTTCCCGGGCCATAATTGCTTTGCTCCGCCGTGGGCAATCACCCAGGGACGACCGCCCTCTTTAATCATATATGGATTTTCAGGAAGGAAATCCTGTTCCGGGACACAGGAAGTAAAAAATAGAAGAATTAGAATGGATATCTGCATTAATAACTTCATCATCTGAAAATTTTAGTTGGAAGGATTATGATCGATTGGTGTGTTGGAGGGCGTATTCCACTGCAAATAAGGGTATATTTATCATCCAGGATTCTTCTTTATAGGGACGTAAAGAAAAACGCAAGGCTATTTCAGGATTATATTTATCACAGAAGAATTTGAAACTCTTCGATTTCACATTGCTTTCAGCCTTAACTTCGATGGGTATTATCTTGCCATTATGCTGAACGATGAAATCCACTTCGTTTGTGCTCCTTTCATTTGTCCAATATGAAATCTTATCTGTATTGATTGAGTGAAGCTGCTGCATCACATATTGCTCAGTAAGGGCACCTTTGTATTGCAGGAATAATTCAGATTCTTGTATTGTTGCCCGGGCAGGTAGATTGCACATTGCGGATAACAAGCCAACATCAAGTAAAAACAATTTAAAAACCGATAGTTCTTCAAAAGCTGTTAAAGGTAATTCTGGTTTTGTGACCCTGGTATTTTTCAACAGCATTCCGGCATCTAACAACCATTGTATGGCAAGTTCAAAATCCTTTGCCCTTCCGCCGTGTTTTATGCTGCCATACATAAATTTCTTATTCTCCTTTGAGAGCTGCATTGGAATATTCTGCCAAACCATTCTGATTCTCGGTATTGTATTGCCAGGAGCATATTTAATAAAATCAGCCTCGTAAGCCATTAAAATGTTCTTTTGCAGGTCCCTGACGTTATCTAAATTCTTTTGTTGCGTATACTCCATTACTACTTCTGGCATACCTCCAAGATAATAATACGATTTTAGATACCCTTTGAGACGCTCTCCAAAAATCCCGATGCTTTTCCAATCCCTGCTTGTAAGTATTCCGACAAGTTTTTGTTCTCCAAGTGCAATTAAAAACTCAGAGAAGGACATCGGATTTAAATCTATAAACTCAACTTTTCCTACTGGGAATGATGTTTTTCGAGGCATGCTAATGCCAAGTAAAGAGCCTGCAGTTGCGATGTGGTATTCAGGAGCCTTCTCGTGGAAATATTTCAAGGAAGTAAGACCTCTTTCTGCAGTTTGTATTTCGTCAAGAATAATCAGGGTTTCTCCGGCAATGATCTTTTGTCCTGTATAAACTTCCAGTATATTTAATATCCTGGGAATATCAAAGTCTTCCTTGAATAACGACTGAAGCTGAGAAGCATCTTCAAAATTTACATATACAGTGTTTTCAAAACAGGTTTTTCCAAATTCTTTCAGCAACCAGGTTTTTCCTACCTGCCTGGCACCGCGGATAATTAATGGCTTGTGTCTGTCCTTCTGCTTCCACTTCTTCAATAATTCAATATTGGTCCTATACATTTATATCAAGATAAAAATGTTAAATAATACATAAATATCGCGATAAAAATAGCAATAATACACATAAATATCAATTTATATGAGATATTTTGGTATGGAAGAAACATCCTGACAGTTGGTCATCAGCCCATCCACACCGTTTTCAATCAGCAGGCGCTGGGGCGGCATCAATATCTGTAAATGCCCAATCATAGTGGTGCACACCTTTTTCATCAATTCCAAACATAGGTCTGAGTTCATTTTCGGTGCCTTCTGCTATCCTCTGGGGAGCCCCTGCCGGCCAGCGACCAGTTTCATGTTCCAGATCGCGTACTTTCGCCTTACTGGTAATTACCGGGCGGACTTCCAGAACAAATTTTAGCCTAAATTAGACCCATTATTATACTGCTGTTCGATCAATCAGTGGTATATTTGATCGAGATATTATCTAAAACAACCGTTATGCGCAAATTCCTTATCGCTATTCTTGCTGTGTTGTCTGTTTCCGGATGCACCATGCAGCAAAAGGAACCTCAAAAACCCAACATCATTTATATCCTTGCCGATGACCTTGGTTACGGTGATTTAGGATGTTACGGGCAGACGAAGATTGAAACCCCCAACCTGGACAGACTGGCGGCAGAGGGAATGATCTTTACCCAGCACTATTCCGGCAGCACTGTATGCGCGCCTTCCAGGGGAGTACTGATGACAGGTATGCATACAGGGCACAGTGCTATCCGGGGCAACAAAGAGTATAAGCCTGAAGGCCAGCATCCGATGAAGGCAGAAGCTTTTACTGTTGCTGAGCTTCTCAAAGAGGCGGGGTATGTTACCGGGGCATTTGGTAAATGGGGATTGGGTTTCGTCGGTACAGAGGGAGACCCGAACAACCAGGGTTTTGATACGTTCTTTGGATACAATTGTCAGCGCGAAGCACATCGGTATTATCCCTTGCACCTCTGGCGCAACGATGAAAAGGTAATACTGGAAGGCAACGACTTTACAAACACTGAAACCTATGCACCTGACTTGATCCATCAGGAGGTTCTGAAATTCATCGAAGAAAACAGGGATGAACCCTTTTTCCTGTTCTATCCGAATGTCATTCCGCATGCCGAACTGATCATTCCTGAAGGAGAAATGATGGAAAAATACAGGGGGAAGTTTAAGGAGACACCTTTTGTCAGTAACCGTCCCGGTGCCGACTACGGCGATGAGGAGTTCAATGTGAGCGCCTATTGTTCCCAGCCTGAGCCCTATGCCACGTTTGCAGCCATGGTTTCCCTGCTTGACCGGCAGGTGGGGGAAGTGGTTGACAAGCTCGGGGAACTGGGTCTCGATGAGAACACCATTATCATGTTCACCTCTGATAATGGTCCGCATATGGAAGGTGGTGCCGACCCCGGTTTTTTT
This sequence comes from Bacteroidales bacterium, assembly GCA_018400695.1. GTDB lineage: Bacteria > Bacteroidota > Bacteroidia > Bacteroidales > M55B112. The sequence goes on from JAGYMF010000047.1 coordinate 4,139, forward strand.
AAAAGCAACGGTTCGTTGCGCGGCTATAAGCGGGACCTTTATGAGGGAGGAATACGTGTTCCCATGATTGCCCGGTGGACCAATACCATTGCCCCTGGCAGTACCTCCGCCCATATTTCAGCATTCTGGGATATCCTGCCAACGATTGCTGAACTTGCGGGATCTCAAGTACCAGGGAACATTGATGGGATATCATTCCTACCCGTCCTGAAAGGAGAGGAACAGCTGGTACACGATCATCTCTACTGGGAATTCCATGAGCAGGGGGGAAAGCAGGCAGTACGGAAAGGGAAATGGAAACTGGTCAGGCTGAATGTATTTGACCCGTCCAAAACCCGGTTTGAACTGTATGACCTGGAATCTGACCTGGCGGAAGAGGTTAATGTTGCCGAACAGCATCCTGAAGTTGTCGCTTCACTCCGGGAGATCATGGAAAATGAACATGTACACAATGCCGATTTCCCTTTTGATGGAGGAAAGTAAATAAGATGCGGGCCTGTTGATGCGAAAGTCGGTTAACGTCCGGGCCGTGCGGTTTCATGCCTTGTAAATTATTGGTTCTAATCATCCACTTCAATGGTTTCAGTACTTTTATCAGTTACCTCAACCTCTTTCCATTGATCATTTTCCGGATAACCACCGACAATGGTATATTTTCCCGGCTGGCGCACTTTCGGAGTGAAATCAACGCCATTGGTACGCACAGCAAAGACCAATGCCCCGGTGCTGTCATACACCTGGTTTACAGAGTTGTACACATTTGCTATGGGTTCGCAGTAAAATAATTATCTGAATCAAACAATGTTTTTGTGATGCAGGTCTGGCGTTGTGGGTGATTGGCCGGGAATGTGAAAGTAATACTTATATTTGTGATATTAGTAGTTGTAATTATAGCGTGGTAAATGAATGGCGGTTTCTATCCAAATATCCCCGAATGCATCTTTATACATTAAGGATCCCCAGGCTTCCCGGACAGGCAGGAAAATTCTGAGTCATGCCATCACATTGATGCTGGAACTGGGTTTTGAGAGGTTTACTTTCAAGAAGCTGGCCGTTGATATGGGGGCCAGCGAAATCACAATGTACAGGTATTTTGAAAACAAGCACAAGTTGTTGCTCTACCTGTTGAGTTGGTACTGGGAATGGGTGAAGTATTCCATTGTTTTTAACACACGCAATCTTTCCGATCCGGAAACGAAGCTCAAGCTGGCCATTCTTACGGTGATCGACAGCCGTAAGAGGAACCCGCTGGTGGAATACATCGATCAGGAAAAGCTGTATGAACTTGTTGTGGAAGAGTCTGAAAAAGCTTACCATACGAAGGACGTTGACCAGGAGAATAAGCAGGGACTTTTTCTCACACTAAAATCTTTAAAGACGGAATTATCTGGTATTCTCCTCGAGATCAACCCGGAGTATCCTTATTCCAATTCATTGGCCAGCACGATCCTTGAAATGTCTGCCAGCCTCAGGTTTTATGCCCACCACCTGCCTTCAATGTCTGACATCGGCAATTCTTTGTCCCTGGATGAGCACCTGGTTTCCTACCTGGAATCCCTTGCCTTTGCAGCGCTAAAAAAGTAGTCTTTAGCGATTCAGTCACCGTTTCTGACCTGCCTGCAACCATATTTTCTACACGAAAGTGATAATTTTGCCAATATAATGTTAGTAATACAAACAATTATTATAGTAAATTGTTATATTCACGTTTTTTATCAGGTCCATGAATCATTAATAATAAATATGAACGTCATGAAAACAGGTAGTAAAAATTCAAACAGTGCGCGGCTGGTCATTGGGAGCCAGATGAACGGGCTAATTTTCAGTACCATTATTCTCGGAGTTATCACCTTATCATCTTGTAACATGAAAGAGACGAACAGTAGTGGACAAGCTTCAGGAAGTGAAACGGCGAAGAGTGAATACGCTACACAAACAACTGAATCCCAAGCGAAAATGACCCCGGAAAAGGCGGTTGCCATCTTGAAGAAGGGGAACGCACGGTTTACCAGTGAATCCATGATCAACCGGGATCTCATCGCGCAGGTAAAACAGACAGGTAACGGCCAGTATCCTTTCGCGGCCATAGTGAGCTGTATCGATTCACGGATTCCTACTGAGATTGTATTTGACCAGGGTGTGGGCGATATCTTTAACGCGCGTATTGCCGGGAATTTTGTTAATACCGATATTCTGGGCAGCCTGGAGTTTGCCACCAAGGTGGCAGGATCCAAAGCCATTGTTGTACTGGGACACACCGAATGTGGTGCCGTTAAGGGGGCCTGTGATCATGTGGAAATGGGGAACCTGACAGCCACACTGGCCAATATCATTCCGGCGATTGAAGGTGTAACTGATATTACCGGGGACAGGAACTCAAAAAATGCTGAATTCGTCCAGAAGGTGGCAGATCTGAATGTTGAGCTGACCATTGAGAAGATCAAGTCAGACAGCGACATTATCAGAGAGATGTATGAAAACGGGGAAGTAGCCATTGTGGGGGCCATGTACGATGTTCACAGCGGTGAGGTCACCTTTTTGAATTGATAGTTTCAGTGAACAATTAATATTACAGTGGGGTGCGATGCATAACAAATGGTAGTCAGGCGGGGGGCACCCTGCTTTTCTTTTGGCACAGCTTTTGCCTAGGTTATACTAAACGTAATCACCTAAAAGCTGAACGCCATGAAAACAATACGTACCATATCAATAGCAGCACTCTTTGTCGCAGCAGCTGCGACTATTACTGCCCAGGACTATCCCGATGAATATCTTGGTCTGCCGGGAGACAATCTGAACCTTTATGCCGTGATGGATCTCTTCCAGCAGTCAGAGACACTGGAAGCGTTTGAGCGAAGCCTGAATGATGAGGAATCCACCATCAATAACCTGGATCTTAACGGCGATAACTATGTTGACTACATCACGGTTTCGGACTATGTTGACGGAAATGTCCATACCATAGCACTTCGCGCAGCCCTGAACCGTAACGAGCAGCAGGATGTTGCTGTTTTCGTGGTTGAAAAGTTGCGGAACGGTGCGGTCCAGATTCAGCTGATCGGGGATGAAGCGCTTTACGGACCGAACTATATCGTTGAACCGATCTATGCCGAAACGCCGAATCCTGGATACACCGGGAAGACTTACAGAAAAAATGTGAATGTGGTCACCACCACCTATTATGATATCGCAGCCTGGCCAATGATCAGGTTTATCTATCATCCCAGGTACGTCGTTTGGCGGTCCCACTACCACTATGGTTACTATCCCACTTACTGGCGTCCATGGAGGCCCCATTACTGGCACTATTATTACGGGTACCATTATCATTGGAATGACCATTATTACAGGCATTACCGTCACTGGAACAATTACAGGAGCAGATATTATGTAACCTATTACCGGCCCCATGTACGTGTCTACAGTCCTACCGTGGTTGTAAATATTAATAAGGGTCACTACAGGAATACATATTCACGTCCCGACCGGCGATTGGCAGGAGAGCAGCATTATTCGCGAACCGCTGCGACCAGGTCAAGATCATCTGTTTCCGCCAGCGGACGGCAAGCAACTGCTGTTCGGGCAACTTCTACCCAAAGGAGTGCCTCCGCGCGGTCAGCAACCTCAAGGTCAGGACAGCAGACCAGCCGACCGGCAGTTCGTTCTTCGACTCAACGCAGTGCCAAGGATCGGGGTAGTGCGGTTCAGCGAAACTCCAGCAGGCCGGACAATGCATCAGTACAGCGCAGTAGCGGGGGACGAAACAGCAGATCAGCGGTGCAAAGTGGTAGCAGTAACCGAACCAACAGGTCCACAGTACAGAGCACCAGCCGTAGTAGCAGTCCTGCAGTGCAGTCACGCAGTTCGCAAGGCAGCAGCAGGTCCGCTGTTTCCGCCAGCCGCAGTAAGAGCGCCAGTCCGGCGGTAAGATCCAGCAGCCGCCGCAGCAGCAGTCCGTCGGTAAGGTCCAGCAGCAGCAGCCGCAGCAGTAGTCCGGCATCCGTTCAGCGCAGCAGCAGCAGCCGAAACAACAGGTCTGCCGTTCAGCGCAGTAGCAGTAAGCAAAGCAATAGCAGGGCAACAGTATCAGGGAGCAGCAGAAAAAGCAGTCCTTCGGTACAGCGTAGTACCAGCCGGAGCAGCAGGGGGAGTTCGTTCAAGAGCGGGTCATCCGGATCAAGCAGAAGCTCAGCCCGGTCATCCGGATCCAGCAGCAGAAAGAGCAGTGACAGTCGGAGCAGCAGCAGATCATCCCGCAGATAGGTATCTGCCCGTCCGACTTTTCCAATCACATATAGATACTCGCCAGGGCGCCGCATCTGCAGTGCCCTGGCTTGTTTTTGGTGCGTCGGTTGAGGGGGTGATCATTAACCATTAGTGCAATACTCACCCTTAAAAACATGTTACAAAAAACCCCCTGCCTGAAGTGCATTTATTTTGCATATTTTCGCTTCTTGTAGTTTTGCCAAAAAATCAACTGATAAATGATGGTAACCAGAAAGGATTTTTATTTTACCGTGGGACTGGTAGTTTTTTTCCTGCCTTTTTTTCTGTTTCGTGACGTTTATGAAGCCTATTACAGGCTCAACGTTGAACATGGTCTATTGATGAGTTTCATAAAGTTCGCATTGCTGGCTACGCTGGGAGAGGTGATCGGACTACGGATCAAAACGGGAAGATACCACCAACCGGGTTTTGGATTACTGCCCAGGGCGATCGTTTGGGGATTTCTCGGCACAACCATCTACATGGCGTTTGCAATTTTTGCAGCAGGAACACCGAAGCTGCTGATGAAAATCGGGTTTTACGAGGCAGAAACCCTGCTCGCCTCGGGTCTGAGCTGGGGGAAAGTACTGGTATCCCTATCAATCTCCACAGCGCTGAACCTGTTCTATGCACCGGTTCTGATGACCTTTCACAAGATTACTGACATTCATATCGTGGAGCAGGGCGGGACCCTGAAGGGTTTTTTTACCCCGATCCGGTTTGCGGCAATCTTCAGAAAAATCAACTGGGATGTTCAATGGAACTTTGTCTTTAAGCGAACGATCCCGTTGTTCTGGATTCCGGCACAAACCATCACATTTTTGTTGCCGGAGGAGTTCAGGGTGCTTTTTGCCGCATTTCTGGGGATCGTATTGGGCATTCTCCTGGCTATTGCTGCCTTAAAACAGACCGATCACGAACGCTGACAGGCAGCCATAAAAAACCTGCTGCCGGGGAAGGGGCTTCTATTCAGCTGCCAGGCCAATTTGCTACTTGTATATCCCGCGCTTATCCATTCCAGTATAGTAGAGGTCAAAACCGCCTTTCCCTCCCGGTCGGTTGGAGGAAAAGATGAGCATGTCGTTGAGGAACATGTCGGGCTGGACAGAGATGATGACGGGCCGGTATTCATCAAATTGTGAATTGATTTCTGGTCCGAAGTTTACAGGGGCAGACCAGGATCCATCATTGAAAACAGAATACCACAGATCAAAGCCCCCATATCCACCGTCACGGTTACTCGTAAATACCATCATGTCGTTAACGATATAGGGACATTTATCGTCGGCAACTCCCGATAATATATCCATTCTGGTAACCTGAAGCGTACCGGAAGTCTCTATTCGTTTGTTTGCTTCTCCAGTGGCCTTGTAAATATCAAAGTTGCCAGTACGGTCAGATGTGAAGTAACAGGTTTCCATATTCGTCAGGGTATCCGGGTGCAGGCAAAGATATCCCTCCGCATATTCTGTATTCAAACCACTGATTTCGTCCGTGATTTGCTGTGACAAGGGTTTCCCATCGGGTGAGTAATAGCAATAGTAGATATCCTGGTCCCCTTCGCGATCGGAGCTGAAAAAGAGGCGTGCGGTGTCGGGCAAAGATCCCATTTGATAATAATAATCCAGGATGTCAAATGTAAGGTAGGGTCCCCATTCGTTGTATGTGCTGTTCATGCTGTCGATCACAGGATAATTCCATGGATCCGGCCAGATGTCAAAGGAGATATTCACCTGGTCGTAATAGACATAGCATTGATAGCTTACCAGGTCAAATTCGGTCCCGTTGCTGTTCCTGTTGGAGGAGAATATAAGCGTAAAATTGTCTCCAGCAAAGAAAATCGGTCCTGCTGAATTGAAATCATCGTGGGTTGAATTGATCTCTGTAAAGTTGATCACCTCCCGGGGAATGACCGCCACGTCAAGATTCAGCCTGGGTTGGTCGCATGCCACAGCAAGCAAAAGGGCCAGGGCAAAAAGCAGTATGTTTCTTGTATGTTGCATGCTAAAAATATCTGGTTAATCCAAGGTTGATATTCTGGGTCCGAACCGGCAGGTAGAAGGTGTGTTCACGGTAGCCTTCCCTGTCCCTGAAGTCGGGTTTGCATCCGAACACATGAAAGGACAGATGGATCCCGGTATATTCGTCAATGGTATGTTCCACCCGGAAGCCCGCTCTTCCGCTCAACTGGAGATCCAGGTCGCTGTTGACGGTATTGACAACGCCCCAGTAGGAGTTGACAGCCGACAGGTTGGGGTGCCTGCAGAGGGTGTACCCCAGTCCTGCCTGCAGGATGAGCCGCGTATCCAGGATGGCAATTGTCCGGATGAGAAACCCGGCTTCTGCCTTCAGGAAGTGATAGCCACCTGTGGAAACAGTCATCGTTCCTTCATCTGCAAAAATTCTTTCATATTCAGCGAGGTAGCGTTTTTCGTTGAAAAACAGGTGTGCATATCCGGTACCGGCATAAACACCAAAAATCTTCCTGCGCCCATACCTGATGATTGTTGCATCCAGGTTTATTCCGGTCTTTGCGAATCCTGAACGCCAGGTGAACGTACTGTTAGCAAAGTCGGAATAGGGGACAGTGGCTCCTGCACTGATTGAATAGGCAGTTCTGTTGTCGGAAGACTCCTGGGCCTTCAGGGGAAGGCCTGCTGCAGCGATGATGAACACTAAAAACGATACAAAAATTGATTTCATAGCATTTAGATGTCAAACGTAAAGAAAACCTTAAAAAGGTAATGCCTGATAAGGCAAGATAGATAAAAGCAATGAAACGTCCATGAAAAAACAGTCATTAACCTTTATTTGATCGTGTTTGTTTGCGCAGGGATGGTTCATCTGACGAAAGTACAAATATAACAATCCCGTACCTGTCATTGCGGTAAGATTCTATAATAAATGGCCGGAATAGGATCAATATCCTGTCCGGTTTTTTATTCTATTTGTACCGGATTATACCTGAATGACTGTTTTGAAGGCGGGCATAACGCAGCTATTGGCGTTTTCTTGCAAGCTCTAATTAGCACATGATCACTATGGATATGAGAAGAACACTGGCATTGTTGGCATTTATTGGCTGCTTTTCGTTCTGGGGAGCAGCGCAGGACACCCTTATTCTGAAGTTTCAATCGTCCCTGCACCTTGACAGCATCCGCATTGAAAACCTCAACAATGGAAGTTTCCGGGTCCTGGAAGATGCAGACACCATACTATTTGATTTTTACGTTCCGCCTCCTGTAGATACCACAACACACGCTGATACCACTACAAACGCCAGCAGCGCTTTCAGCCTGGAAAAAACCCGTTTTCTTTCCGATCCATTGGTCTTTCCGAATCCGTTCGACGGGCAGACAATTGTGGAATTCCATACAGCCGATCCGGGGATGGCCAACCTGGCGGTTTATGACCTGTCCGGAAAGCTGGTTACGCAGATCGATCAATATGTGGAGCGGGGTAGTCACCGTTATTTGCTATCGCTCCCTTATCCGGGCCTTCATCTGGTAAGGGTGTCGAACCAGGCTGTGGCCGGAGGTGCTTTTCTGTTAAATTCCGGAGACAGTTCATTTGATCCGGGGATTGAATATGTGGGTGCGGGCAATTTTCGTCCGCCTGCAGGAGGTTCTCTTAAGGCCGCGCAGGTGGTGGAGAATTCTGCTGATACCCTAACTGCGAAACGGGGGGATTTGCTAAGGTTCACGGGGTATGCTGGTGGGAAGCTGGAGATGATTTACGATTTTCTGGTGGCTGACAGCACCTATGATTTTGCTTTTCCGGATGTTGCGGCTGGGGTATATTTGGATTTTCCCGACACCCTGTTAGCTGACCGGGATACGATCTGGTGTTTTGCGAAATCTTCGGGATACCTGTTTGGCGCCGATGCTGAAGGCGGGATGATTTTCGCGGAGGACAGCCTGTTGCTGAGGCCTGTGACCCATGGAGCCGGCCTTCAGCCCGTGTACGACTGGGAGAACGCTGATGAAGCCAACTGGCATATCAACAGGGCGTTCTTTGCATCCGGGACGCTCAGCCCGCTTACCTACAAGGAGGATACTACGGTAGTCACGCTGACCGATCAGGTCAATGGTCTTTCAGGTGAATTTGTGCTGGTCAGGGACCCGGATGATTTTGTCGGTCCGGCCATTGCCCTGGCGGAGATTCAGGATGAAAGAACGCTGGATGAAATTTCGGGAATGGCTGCGAGCGTTAAGAATCCGGGGTATTACTGGGTTCATAATGACAGTGGCGATGAGGCCCGGATCTTTCTGATCAACACGGAGGGGGAGATTATCTGCACCGTTAATATCGATACAGATTATACGGACAACCGCGACTGGGAGGATATCGCTGTCGGACCGGGGCCGGAGGATGGTGAGACCTATATTTACATTGGTGAGATCGGGGATTTGAACCGGGGCTATTCCAATAAGTTTATCTTCCGGATCGTTGAGCCGGAAATCAATACCGGGTCACTGAATCAGCAGATGGATGTACGGAGGGAGGCGGTGTCTACGATCAGGTACGATTATGCCGACGGACCGCGTGA
>JAGYMF010000048.1 GCA_018400695.1 Bacteroidales bacterium
GATGAGGGAATGTGGCTTTTGTCACTTCTCGAGGGGTATACTATTGAGGATATGCAGTCTAAAGGTTTTAAGCTTACAGCAGAGGATATCTACAGTGTTAACCAGGCTTGTCTTAAGGATGCGGTGGTTATTTTCGGTGGAGGTTGCACCGGGGAGTTGATTTCGGATGAAGGGTTGTTGCTGACAAACCACCATTGCGGATATGGTGCTATCCAGAGGCATTCCACGGTCGAAAATGACTATCTCACGGATGGCTTCTGGGCCATGAGTCGGGAGGAGGAGCTGCCGAACGAAAACCTGTCTGTACGATTTTTACGATCTATGAAGGATGTAACGGAAGAGGTGTTACAGGGTGCCGGTCAGGTGGAAGCTCAGAAAGCAGACTCTGTGATCAGTGCCAATATCGGACAGATCATCGGGAAAGCTAATGAGGAGGGTGCATTCGAATCTATGGTACGGCCGATGTTTTACGGCAACCAGTATTTTCTTTTTGTTTATGAGCGGTATAGCGATGTGCGATTGGTTGGGGCTCCCCCTAGTTCTATCGGTAACTTTGGAAAGGACAATGACAATTGGATGTGGCCACGGCATACAGGCGATTTTTCAGTTTTCCGGGTCTATGCCAATGGAGATAATGAACCGGCTGCATATAGTCCTGATAACGTACCGTACAGACCGCGTCAGTTCTTTGAGATCTCGATGAATGGTATTGAGAAGGGCGATTTTACGATGATCCTGGGCTATCCCGGATCAACGCAGCAATTCCTTCATTCGGATGCGCTCAATATCTTCGCCGGGGTGGTTATGCCGATGAACGTGGAAATCCGTACCCGGCGCATGGAGGTAATGGACAATTTTATGCAGCAGTCTGATGAGGTGCGGATACAGTATTCTTCAAAATACAGGGGGGTGACCAATGCATGGAAAAAATGGCAGGGCGCTATCAGGGGCCTGGAGCGGTTGAACGCCATTGAGGTGAAGGAGGATTTCGAAGCCAGTTTCGCTGAATGGGTGCAGGGAGATGATGAGCGTAAGGCGGTTTATGGAGAGATGCTTCAGCATTTTGAAGAGATTTATGAGGAGATGGAGGATTATGACGTGGCCAGCAACCTGTTGCGTGAAACGGCCTTCGCACTGGAGTTGCCGCGAATCGCATCCTCGGTTGCATACATGATGAATGATACACTCAATGCTGAAGTGATCGCCTCACGAATGAAAGGGTTTTATAAGGATTTTTATGCACCGCTGGATCAGGAAATGTTTGCTGTGATGATGGAGCAGTACCGGGAGAAGAGCAACCAACAATTTCACCCGGAGTTCTTTACTGAAGTGAATGCGAAGTATAAGGGGGATTTTTCTGCCTATGCTGAAAAGATATACAAGAAAACCTCACTCTCTTCTATGGAGGCACTGAATGGGTTGCTGGAAACCTATAGTTCAAACCAGAAAAAAGCATTGAAAAAGCTGGAAAAGGATCCGCTGATCATGGTCTATAATCAATTTCTGGAGATTTACAGGCAACAGGTGAATCCTCAGGTTAGCGCATACAATAGTCAGCTGGACGGGCTTTATAAGCTTTGGGTTACCGGACAGTTTGAGATGCAGCCGGAGGTGCGTCATTATCCGGATGCAAATTTTACGATGCGGCTGACTTATGGCGAGGTGGAAGGATATCAACCCGAGGATGCTGTAAAATATGATTATTACACAACCTTAAGTGGAATCATTGAGAAGAGCAGGGAGGGAAAGCATGATTACGTTATTCCCGGAAAGCTGGAGGAACTGTACAACGCTGGAGATTATGGAGATTATGGTGTGAACGGAACCATGCCTGTTTGTTTCACAGCATCTAACCATACTTCGGGCGGTAATTCAGGAAGCCCGGTTATTGATGCACAGGGCAGACTGATTGGTATTAACTTTGACAGGAACTGGCACGGTACAATGAGTGATGAGATGTACGATCCCGATATGTGCAGGAATATTGCCGTAGATATCCGTTATGTACTCTTCATTATTGACAAATATGCTGGTGCTGGCTACTTGCTTGATGAGATGGTCCTGGCAGATGATTAGAATTCCAGCCTGAATCTGTTTTTTAGAACCTGTGATTAAGTCATCGTTTCCATGCTCATGGTGACGGTGGCTTTTTTATTTTTTGTCTGACCTACTCAACCTTTCTGAAAAATAGAATGCGATGCAATTTTTTGTGCGTATTTGATGTCAATTTTATTAGAACGCGTCTAAACAATACTGTTTTTATTTGGTTCTTTATTATGAGATGGTTGATGTATTTTATTGATTTTTAAGAAAAGAATTGTCCGGATACCAGGAGTGATCAGTTAAAGGTTGATGATTTTTTCAGACTAAAAATGATGGCTATGAAAAGGATTGTATTTTTTTTGTTTTTTGTAACAGCGTTGTCATTCGCTGCTGCCCAGGCACCGCGAGCTTTTAATTATCAGGCAACTGCAAGGAGCAGTACAGGTGAATTGCTTACAGAGCGTGAATTGATAATTCGTATCGGCATATTACAGGATGATATAAAGGTGTGGCAGGAAGACCATGATGTGATTACCAGTCCGTTTGGTCATTTTGTGATTACTATTGGCGGTCAGGATGCCTATAACGGTTCGGGTACGGTAGGTGGATTTGAAGAAATAGACTGGAGTACAGGAATATATAAGGTGAATGTGCATGTGGATGATGGCGATGGGTTTTCAGATATGGGTGATAATGTTATCTCTTCGGTTCCTTATGCTTTATATGCAGCAGCAGGTGTGACTGGCCCGGAAGGTCCGCAGGGAGATCCTGGCCCCGCTGGACTTCAGGGGCCACAGGGTGAAACCGGTCCTCCGGGCAATCCGCCGGCCCACGACTGGACAGGTACGGCCATTAGATTTCAGAATCCAGACAGTAGTTGGGGCACATTGGTCGACCTGAAGGGAGCAGAGGGTGATACAGGGGAACAGGGTGAGCCCGGTTTGCCAGGTGAAACGGGACCAGTCGGGCCGGCAGGACCAACTGGACCAACTGGTCCAGCCGGTCCCCAGGGAGAAACAGGACCGACAGGAGCTACAGGCCCTACAGGTCCGGTTGGTCCTTCAGGACCTACAGGGCCAACGGGTCCCAAGGGTGATACCGGTCCTGCAGGCCCGGAAGGACCTGCAGGGCCAAAAGGAGATACTGGCGATACCGGTGCTGCAGGACCAGAAGGACCCATTGGTCCTGCTGGTCCGGAAGGTCCGCAGGGTCCCAAAGGTGATGCGGGGACGGGATTAACCAATCGGGGTGACTGGGTTACTGGTACAACTTATGATCCGGGTGATTATGTATTTGACAGATCCACTGTTGATCAAAACATTAATTCTATGTGGATTTTAGAAGATGAAGTGGCATATCTTTCCAATTCGCAGCCTTATGTTGATCCTGATCACTGGGTGGAATTCGAAGCACCGGAAGGACCACAGGGCCCACAGGGTCCGGAAGGTCCAGTCGGTGCAGTCGGTGCAGTCGGACCAGCCGGTCCTGAGGGACCAGCCGGACCTACAGGTCCTGCCGGACCTAAAGGTGATACTGGACCTGAGGGTCCAGAGGGTCCGGAAGGTCCAGTTGGTCCCACAGGTTCTACCGGACCTTCCGGCCCCGTCGGACCGCAGGGACCAGAAGGAGTACAAGGATCACAGGGACCCCAGGGAGATGCGCCGGCACATCAGTGGTCGGGAACTTCGCTCAGTTTTCAGAACCCGGAAGGTACCTGGGGTACAGCGGTTGACCTGAAGGGTGATCAGGGAGATCCCGGGGCTGATGAGCAAACACTTTCACTGGTGAATACAACACTCTCTATCAGCGGGGGTAACAGTGTAGACCTTTCTGTGATACAGGACGGCGTTAATGATGCTGATGCGAGTCCGACAAATGAGCTTAACCAGCAATTCTACCTGTCAGGTACAACACTCTACCTGCAGGATGCAGGCGGAACGAAAACGGCCAGTTTGTCTTCACTTGGTGGAGGTGGTGAAAGTCCATTTGTCGTTGTAGGAAGCGATGTTCTGCTTGCCGATCCGGCCATGCGTCTTGGCATTGGTGTTGAACAGGCTACCGGAAAATTAACGGTGCAGGCCGATAAGGACCAGCCCGATGATATTCCGTTGATAGATATAATTAATAGCGATGGACTGCCTGTTTTCTCTGCCTATAATAACGGCTTTACTATCAACGTAGAGAATCCCCTGGGTAAGGGAGTTAAAGGCGGTTTCGCTGTGGGTGGCTATAGCAAGCTGAAGGAGGGGGAGACCCAGGATTTTCTGCGGGTCTCAAATGACAGTATCAGAGTTTTTGTTAATGATGCGCTCTCCGGAAAAGGCATTAAAGGGGGATTCGCTGTTGGTGGGTATAATTCGTTCAAGGAGAACAAAGAGCCGCACTTCTTTGTAAACCAGGGGCTCACGAGAATAGTTGGTGATTTGGAAGTTGTAGGGGAAATCCGTCAAAACTCGGATAGCAGATTAAAAAGCAATATCCTGGAGTTGGAGAATGTGCTGGATAAACTGTCGGGGGTCCGTGGGGTCCGGTTTAATTGGAACACGCTGGCAAAAGAGACCTATCCTTCAGATGATGATTTGCAGCTGGGTGTTGTTGCCCAGGAGATTGAAGCGGTGTTTCCGGAGCTGATCAGTACAGATCATAATGGGTATAAGACGGTAGATTATGTAAAACTCACCCCGATTCTTCTCCAGGCAATCAGGGAGCAGCAGAAGCAGATCGAAGCGTTGCAGGAGGAGCAGAAGAAGTTTTCGGAGCTGGAAGAACGCATGAACAGGCTGGAACAATCGACCAGGTAATTTCTCTCCATTGTACCTACAAAAAAATCCAGTCCCAGGGCTTTCTTGCACCTGGGACTGGTTACATTTATTTCAGAGTGTTATGACAACCTTTTAGTTGTCAGCCAGCCTGAATAGAAAACGGATATACTATTCGTTGTCTAATTCCTCACGTACTTCATCCTTCAGTATCTTCTCATCAACCCCAAGGGAATCCGTGATTTTCTTCTTGAATGTAAGGTCTGAAATAATGAGCATAAAAATCCCGAATACCAGCATTCCGATTCCTGAAAAAAGGTTGATATTCACGCCAATGGAAATGTCATACATCGCGTTGTCTGTGGTTGCCAGACCAAAAATGGCGAGAATGAGTCCAAAGATGGTGAACATAAAACCAATTGGTATTTTAATATCTAATCCCATGTCTTTAATTTTTTTTGATTACCAGAAAATTATACTCAGAACAATAGCTACACCAGCAACAACATACGCCAGGAATACAGGTTTTTGGTACCAGTGTTTGCTGTCATCAATGGTTTTTGGCGTTAATTGATATACAAGGCCCTTAAGGTCCTGATCAGATTTTGTTCGTTTTGTAAGCAAGGAGATCACAAATGTGACGACCAGTGCAATGGAGAATGCAATAATCGCGATCCAGAAGTTTTGTGCCATTTCACTGGGGAAGGTATGCAGAACGCTGCCTGTCCAGCCTCCCTTAACCAACGATTCAGCTCCCATTGGTTGTGTAAGTCCATGAACAATTGCCGCAGAAAATGTTCCTGACAGCAGGCCGTAAAACGCTCCATGGCCGGTGGCCCGTTTGGTAAACATTCCTGCCAGGAATGCGGCGAATAGTGGTGCATTTATAAAGGCAAAGATCAGCTGCAGGAAGTCCATCACATTATTGAACATGGCCGCTACGTAAGCTGTGAGAATACTGACCAGCACACCGCCGATGGTGGTAATCTGTCCCACACGCAGGTAGTGTTTGTCTGATCTTCCGGGCACGATATAGCTCTGGTAGATGTCGTAGGTGAACACTGTATTGAATGCTGTTACATTTCCTGCCATTCCACTCATAAAAGATGCCATAAGGGCGGTAAGTCCAAGTCCCAGTACACCTGTAGGCATAAAGCGCTTCAGCAACATAGGAATCACCAGGTCATAGTCGTAACCATTGCCTTTCAATGGAAGCTCAAAGCTTTCGTCACCTGAATTAAGCAGCGCGATTGCAATCATTCCGGGGATGATAACCAGGAATGGAATGAACATTTTGGGAAAAGCACCGATCAGTGGAGTTTTTCTGGCAGCACTCATCGATCCGGCAGCCATCGCCCGTTGTACTACGAGAAAATTGGTACACCAGTAGCCAAAGGAGAGTACAAAACCCAATCCGAAAAAGATGCCCATCCAGCTGCCCATTGGGTGCTCCGGTGAAATTACTGCCCATGAGTGATGCATCCCGGTGGTTTCTGGTGTTAGCGCAAGCTTGTCGATCAATCCGTCCCAGCCTCCAACATTGACCAATCCGATTATTACCAGTGGAAGGAATCCTATCACGATCAGGAAGAACTGGAGCACTTCGTTGTAGATGGCCGAACTTAGCCCCCCGAGATAGGTGTAAACCAGCACAATGAATGCGGAGATAAACAGGCTCATGTGAAAGTTCCATCCAAGCAATGTTTCCATTAGCAGTGCCAGCGCATACATTGAAATACCAGAAGCAAAGATTGTCATGATGGCAAACGAGAAGGCATTGAAGCCCCTTGTTTTTTCATCAAATCTTAACTTCAGGTACTCAGGTACTGACCTGGCCTTTGATCCATAATAGAATGGCATCATAAAAATCGCCAGAAAGATCATGGCAGGAATGGCGCCGATCCAGTAAAAGTGTACTGTAGCCATACCATACTTGGCTCCGGATGCCGCCATCCCGATAACCTCCAGTGCACCCAGGTTGGCAGAGATGAATGCAAGACCTGTAACCCATGCAGGCAGTGATCTTCCAGCTTCGAGAAATGCTGTGGCATTCTTCATGTATTTCTTCAGGGCCCATCCTATCCCCAGTACAAACCCGAAATAGATGATCATGATGGAATAATCGATCCAGGTTAAATTGAAAGCCTCCATACTTATTTCGTTTAAATTATTGGTTGAATGTTCAAAAATAGAAACATTTATAAAACCTTGAGCGAAAAATTGATTTTATTCTTTCCAAATTAGTAAATCTTATTGTCAGGATGGAATTATTGTTGTAAAATTGAAAAAAATTATAAGCGTATATTCAACACTTAAAACATTCAACACTTTAAAATATTTAACTATTTTTGAAACCTGAAAACTCAACCAAATAAACTCTAAACTAAATGGCAATATTAGATTGGATCGTACTGGGACTTTTTGTTCTTGCTCTTGTGGGGGTGATTTTATATACCCTCAGGAAGAAGGATAAAGATACTTCTGATTATTTTCTGGCAGGTAGGGATGCTACATGGATCGCCATTGGGGCATCAATTTTCGCCTCTAATATCGGGTCTGAACACCTGGTTGGACTGGCTGGGGCCGGGGCAACCAGCGGTATGGCAATGGCACATTGGGAAATGCACGGATGGCTAATCCTGTTGCTGGGATGGCTTTTTGTTCCCTTTTATGCCAGGAGTGGCGTATTTACGATGCCTGAGTTCCTGGAGAAACGGTACAATTCAAGGTCACGCTCATTCCTGTCGATAATCTCCATTGTAAGCTATATCCTTACCAAGGTTGCTGTAACTGTGTATGCAGGTGGGGTGGTATTCAAGGATGTATTTGACATTGAATATATTACGATATTCAATATGGATATTGATTTCTTCTGGATCAGTGCAATCGGATTGGTGGTGCTGACCGGGTTGTACACTATTTTTGGCGGAATGAAGGCTGTGTTGTATACATCTGTGCTGCAGACCCCCATCTTGCTTTTTGGTTCCATCGCCATCCTGGTAATCGGATTGACACAGTTGGGTGGATGGGCTGATATGATGGAGATCGTGAGATCCACCGATGTGAAATATTTTAATGATGCCGGGGAGGTAATCTATCACTCTACGAAGGATAGCATGGCCAACCTTATCCGTTCTCCGGGTGATCCGGAGTTTCCGTGGACCGGAGTGCTGCTTGGTTCGGCGATTATTGGCTTCTGGTACTGGTGTACAGATCAGTTTATCGTTCAGCGGGTGCTCTCCGGACGCGATCAGAAGCAGGCACGGCGCGGTACGATTTTCGGAGCTTATCTGAAGCTGACACCTGTGTTTATCTTCCTTATTCCCGGTATGATCGCTTATGCAATGACACAAAAGATTGATCCGGAGACACAGTTGCCTTTGCTCAACCTGGCAAATAACGATGCGGCCTTTTCTACCCTTGTGAAGGAGCTGCTTCCAAAAGGTTTTACAGGAATTGTCATAGGAGGAATCCTTGCTGCTCTGATGAGTTCTCTGGCCTCCCTGTTTAACTCATCGGCCATGCTTTTTACAGTCGATTTCTACCAAAAATTCCGGCCCAATGCCACGGAGAAACATTATCTCACTGTTGGCCGCCTGGCAACTGTTGTTATTGTTATTCTTGGTATTCTTTGGATCCCTGTTATGAAGGGACTTGGAAAAGTGCTGTATGCTTACCTGCAGGATGTACAATCGTTGCTGGCGCCTGGAATTGCTGCCGTATTCCTGCTGGGTGTAGTCACCAAGCGAACAACACCGTCTGCCGGATTTGTTGGGTTGGTCGTCGGGTTTATTCTTGGAATGCTGCGCCTTGGAATGAAGGTCTATTATGGTGATGCGACGGATGATGGATTTTTCTTTAACCTGATTGTTGCACCCAACTGGCTCCATTATGAGATCGCCCTTTTCTTTATTGTCATTGTACTTATGGTTGTAGTCAGCATGTTTACCGCTGCAAAAGACCCGGCCTCAATCCAGGGACTCTATTTCGGGTCAGCCTCGCCTGAACAGAGGGCACTTACACGTGCAAGCTGGAACAAATGGGATGTCATCAGTTCTGCTATCATCATCGCTTTTATTATTGGTTTCTATATCTATTTCTGGTAACAGCACACAGGATATTTCATTTTAGCATGAGCTGGCGTAGAGAAAACGCCAGCTCATGTTCTTTTTAGAAGGAGCTTAGCCTGAGGATATATGAAACCAGACCGTTGGATACCAGGTGTGATTCCCGTTTTTATTTCGAGTGGATTGTCTTATCTTCGTACAGGTAGAATTTGATTTCTTTGTAAGTGAATATTCAGATTTCAGTGTTCAGTCAGACAACAACTTTTTTTGGCAATTCAGGCAACCCTCCAGATCGATGTAGGATCCGTAATGGATTGTTTTTTAATCATAGATATGGCACCAATAATTAAAATAATTGACGGAAAAACCGAATTGGCAAAGCGGCTGGCCACTGATTTCACCAGTCAGCTGCAGCAATTGATACCTTCCCGTGAATATGTTACCGTCGCCCTGTCAGGTGGAAGTACGCCTGGCCTTTTCTTCAAGGCAATGGTGGATATGAATCCATCTTTAGACTGGAAGAAGGTACTATTTTTCTGGGTGGATGAGCGGTGTGTGCCGGCCAACCATGCTGAAAGCAATTTTGGTGCAGCGTTCAGGGACCTTCTCAAACCATTGGCTATTCCTGAGAGCAATTATTTCAGGATCAGGGGTGAAGACGCCCCTGAAGACGAGGCCCGAAGGTATGCACAGCTGATAAGTAATGCCACCGGTGCTGGTCAGGGTATTCCGGTACTTGATTTTGTTTTCCTGGGCATGGGAACTGACGGCCATACCGCCTCAATCTTCCCGCACCAGATCGAACGATGGGAGGCTGAAGGCCTTTGTACCGTTGGAAATCATCCGGAATCGGGCCAGCAGAGGGTTACCTTTACGGGCCGCTTGATTAATGCTGCTGCTCGCGTGATCTTTCATGTTACGGGTAAGGAGAAGGGGGAAATAGCCCGGATGATCATAAAAAAAAATGGCAACTATGCAGCGTATCCTGCTTCACGCGTGAACCCCAGCAATGGGGAATTGTTATGGTACCTGGATGCGGAAGCTGCCGGGACATGGGACTGATTCGTTAGCAAATCACCAAAGGAAAGTTTGAAGGGGTATGACAGATGAAAACGATTAAAAAGTTCTAACTTTGCACCTTAATTAATCAATCTACATCATGAAGAAAGCAGAGATCCATACTGAAAAGGGTGTGATGATGGTGGAGTTCTATGAGAAGGATGCTCCCAACACGGTCGATAATTTTATTAAACTATCCAAAAAGGGGTTTTATGATGGGCTGACCTTTCACAGGGTTATTCCCGATTTCGTGATACAGGGCGGTTGCCCGGATGGAACAGGTGCCGGTGGACCCGGATACACCATCGATTGTGAGCTCGATGGAGGGAACCAATACCACGACCGCGGTGTGCTGTCCATGGCACATGCCGGCAGAAACACGGGTGGTTCCCAGTTTTTTATCTGTCACAGCAGGAACAATACCGCGCACCTGGACCGAAACCATACTTGTTTTGGCAAGGTGGTTGACGGACTGGAAGTAATCGACAACATACGGCAGGGTGATACGATCGAAAAGGTTGTTGTGACAGAGGAGTAGCCTGCCATGTTTCTGCATTGCGGGATATGAACTCCGGCATCTAACAGTTACTGGATGAAAAAGCAGGATCGTTCACCTGTCAGAAAGATCAAAAAGCTGGACTACAGGCATTTTTTGCTGGTTACAGTACTTATCATCGTATTGCCGGTTGTAAAGGAATGGAGGCTGTTGCTTACAGGTGACAGGGTGGAGGGAACGGTCACAGGTATCCAAAAAAAGCTTACCAGCAACTCAACGCTCATACGAAGTGTTGAATTCAGGGCCATTATTGAATATGAATACGGAGGGCAAAAGCAGATAATGATTGGCCCTGAGAACCTGCGGTACAAGACCGGTAGAAAAGTTCCCTTGATCCTTCAGCCGGGAAAAGAGGAAAAAATTATCATTGCCACGTTGTCGGGTTTTTATATTCAGAAACGCTCCATTGCGCTGATTATCGTGCTGATCCTGTGGATTGCTATCTACACGACACTGATTCAGACACAGCGGGGCACCTATTAAAAGTAGCCTGGAGATCGCTGAGACGTTCTGACAACATCGGAATTGAAATATTGTATGGTTGTTTTGTTACGAAAATATTGCATACCATCAGGGTAGCAGGAGAAATGAATTGAAATCTATGAAACAACGCTGCAACAGACCTTTTTCCCCTGCCAGGTTGCCTTTTTTCTATGGATGGGTTATCCTTTTTGCCGGTATCATTGGAATGCTGATGAGTGTTCCGGGTCAGACTGTCGGAGTATCAGCGTTTACAGAAGATCTTTTGAATGATCTTGATGTCAACCGAAACAGCCTCAGCCTTGCTTACCTCGTGGGAACACTTATCTCAGGACTCTTGATTACACGGGCCGGGAAGTTATATGACAGGTTCGGTGCCAGGGTGATGGCATTTGTGGCCGGGATCATGCTGGGGGTGATGCTCCTGTACCTGACAAGGGTGGACAGGATCGCAAAGGTATTGCAGCATTCGGAATGGATATCCCCTGCACTGGCAACATTTGTTTTACTGGCTTTCGGATTCTGGGGCATTCGTTTTTTTGGCCAGGGCATGCTGACCATGGTCTCCCGGAACATGGTCATGAAATGGTTCGATAAGCGAAGGGGGATGGCCAATGCTGTATTGGGCATCTTCACGGCACTTGGTTTTTCGCTGGCACCGCAGGTTTTAAGCCAGGTAATTGAACGAATGGAGTGGCGGGGGGCATGGATTGCTATTGCATTGGTGATCGGCGTGCTGTTCACAGGATTCGTCCTCATAGTTTTTCGTGACAATCCTGAAAGCTGTGGGTTGAAGGCCGATGGTAGCATGAAGGTCCGGAGACCAGGGAAACGCCCGCCCAGTCTTCCGCAGCGTGATTATAGCCTCAAGGAGGCCCGGAAAACCCGGGCCCTGTGGGCATTCACCCTTGCATTGGCACTCTCATCTCTTTACATCACAGGTCTCACCTTTCATGTGGTTTCTGTTTTTGAGTCAAGCGGCCTGACATCGGAAAGGGCCCTTGGAATTTTTGTGCCTACATCAATTATTGCTGTGGCCGCTCAATTCGCATTCAACTATATCAGCGATTTTATCAGACTGAAATACCTGCTGATGGTTTTTATTGCCGGGATGCTTATCTCCTCGCTGGGACTGCTGCTTCTTCAGGCAGCCCCGTTTGCATATTATCTGTTGATAGGAGGTAATGGACTTGTATGGGGACTGTATGCAGTGTTGATCGGAGTTACCTGGCCACGCTTTTACGGATTAAAGTACCTCGGTGCGATCTCCGGGTTTTCACTAAGTCTGACTGTGATCGGGTCAGCCCTCGGGCCTTATCTGTTCAGCCTTTCAGTGAAATTCTCCGGTAACTACATGATGGTCGCATGGCTCTGTCTTGCCCTTTCTGCTTCTTTATTGTTGATTTCCTTCCGTGCCGATAATCCGGAAGAGATCCGGTAATATCTTTGATTTTTTTGTTTGCGATAATGAAAATTATGTTTTCCTGTTTAACAAATATCAGGTGTGACGATGGCATACGGATGGATTCAGTATCTAATTCTTATCTCAAAAACAAAACCCTTGTAATCACTTGAATTGCAAGGGTTTACGTCTTTAATCTGCGGTCTGGACGAGAATGCTTTCAGCGGACTCTTCCCCTGCCGGGGGCTACCTTGCAAAGTTTAAAACCCCGGTCTTTGCTAGCGCAAATCCCGGTTTTTTATTGCAGTATCTCTCACTCAAGCTGGCGCTTGGCTCGATGTGCTGCAATAAAAAACCCGGAAAGCTTTGCCAGCTTTCCGGGTTTTAAACTTTGCGGTCTGGACGAGACT
>JAGYMF010000049.1 GCA_018400695.1 Bacteroidales bacterium
CGGTAATCGGACTTTTCATAGGTATAAATTCTTTATTTAACTAATTGCTATATAATAATATAAATATCGTTTTAACAACTGGTAAGTTATTCGCCTCCTTCGTCGGACTCATGAGCTCCACTTCGTTCCGTTTGTTGCCTCGCAGAGATAACATTTCCAAAGGTAGGGAAAGGAGAGAAATGTTCAAAAGGAATTCATTTGTCCGGGTAATCAAATAAATTTTGCGGATGAAATAATACTTTCTATTTTAGCGAACCTAATAACAGCGCAACTGGCAAACAGAATCAACCTGTTAAGCAGATAAATTATTAGACAAAATCAGCGAAGGAAACGCTGTTAGAAGGTTTATCTAATGCAGTAAAAATATTTTAACAATGGGCAAAGCGTCATCAAAAGAGCATAAGAAACCTGAAGAACCAACCGGTAAAAATGGGGTTTCAGAAGAATCTGCTGAGATGAATGGTATTCCTGCTGCTACGGGCGTTCTGCGCTGGATCGAGGTTGTTGGCAACAAATTACCGCATCCTTTCTGGATGTTCGTATGGATATGCGTGATTATCGTAATTACCAGTGCAGTTACAAGCTATTTCGAGGTCAGCGCCATTCAGCCCGGAACAGGAGCTGAAATAAATGCAAAGAATATTGCCACAGGTGACGGCCTTCGTTGGTTCCTTCAGAGCCTGGTAACCAACTTTGCCCATTTTGCGCCGCTTGGACTGGTACTTGTGATGCTGATGGGCGTTTCCATCGCTGAGCAGAGCGGTCTGCTGACTATTCTCATGAGAAACATTGCCTTTGCCACACCCAAGAGAATTATTTTCCCGGTAATCTTTATCATTGGTGCATGCGGAAACATCGGTTCAGATGCCGGGGTAGTGGTTGTTCCTCCCATTGCCGCGCTAATTTTTATGCAATTAGGGTATCATCCTATTGCAGGACTGATCGCAGGGTATGCAGGAGCTACTGCAGGATTTACCGCCAACTTCTTTATTGCAGGTACCGACGTGTTGCTAGCTGGCATCAGTACAGAAATAACGGAAAAGATGATTCCCCCAATGGAGGTGAGTGCGACGGCCAATTGGTATTTTATGATCATCTCTACCCTGATGGTAGGTTTTGGTGGGGCCTTTATCGTCAGACGATTTACAATTCCCCGCTGTGAAGGCTTTGCAGGTATGAATAAAGTGGCCAAGATCACTGAAGGTAAAAAAGAGCTTTCACCTGAGCAGAAAAAAGGATTACGGCATGCCGGAATCTCTGTTCTCATTTATACAATTCTCATTGCAGCGCTCGTTGTTCCTGGCAATGGCCCCTTGCGGGATCCGGAGACCGGAACGGTTGTTCCCTCCCCGTTTTTAAGGGGTCTGGTTCCCATATTGTTCCTGATGTTTGCGATTCCGGGTTATTTCTACGGAAAGGCAGTGGGGACCATTAAAAAGAAGGATGACATCCTGAAACACATGGAACATGGTATGAGGGGGCTGGCAGGATATATTGTGCTAATGCTGGTTGTTGCGCAGTTCATCAACCTTTTCAGCTGGTCACACCTGGATTCCATCCTGGCCATCAATGGTGCGACTTTTCTTCAGGCAACGGGACTGACTGGACCATTACTATTCATTCTCTTTATTATTCTTATTGCATTTTTAAATATATTTCTTGGGAGCGGATCGGCAAAATGGGCCATCTTTGCCCCAATTTTTATTCCCATGCTTGCAGAGTTGGGCTACAGTCCGGGCTTCGTTCAGCTGATGTACCGGATCGGTGATTCGATCACAAACAGCATCTCACCGCTATATGTATATTTTCCCTTGCTGATCGGATGGATCCACCAGTACGACAAGCGGCTGAAGATCGGCACCATTCTGTCACTGCTCGTGCCCTATGCAACAATTTTGTTTATTTTATGGACGGTCCTGCTCTTTATCTGGTATGGCTTTAACATCCCAATCGGCGTAGGGGAATTTATCTACCTGTTGAAATAATAGCTGAGGCCTTTATACAGGTATTCTGTTTTTTATTTCAGCAGACCGTATACATCTTCCAGTTTTCCGTCAGTCTCAGCCGGATCAAGTCCCAGGATATAAGCAACAAGCGGATAGATATCCACATTTTCAAAAGGGGGGTGTGTGTATCCCGATCTGAATGCGGGGCCTTCGGCAAAGAATATATTGTGCATATCGGTATTGCTGTTATCGTAGCCGTGCGCCCCACCGAAATATTCGGAAGCGTCGGCTCTCTCTCCCACTGACCAGCTACTATCAGCTGCCAGCACGACATCGGGAATCCGGGGATGCGTACCATAATTCAGATGCGCAGGCACATCCTCCTTTTTCCATGCAGAGATTCCCTCCGCCCTGTCAAGACGGTTCACCACGCTGTCCTCAAATCCGTCGACCGCATCGATAAGGTAAACAGGGTTACCCCCGATGATCTCTTCGATCCATCGTTCGTCAAGATGGTTGTGCATGTTCACATACCTTTCAGGGGAGGTACTTCCCATACCATGGTCGGACGTAACAATCAGGTTAACACGATCGCCATAAGGCAGGTTTCCAATGCCCTGGCGCAGATACCCCATCAGATCGTCGAGCTCCTTTATCACTTTGCCTGTCTCTTCATGAACAGGTCCATAATTGTGTCCCACCATATCGGGCTCATGAAAATAGAGCATGATCAGTCGGGGACGTTCATCAAGGGGTTTTTGCAGCCAGTTCAGCACAGTATCGACCCTGGCAACAAAAGGGACACTACCATCATACTTCTTCCAGTAGGTAGGCTGTATACCCTGCACAGGGGCTTCAGAACCTACCCAAAAGAAAGAGGCGGCGATCATATCCTGTTTTTCTGCGGTATTCCATATTGGCTCGCCCCCGTAGAATGCGGGATTTTCAACCATTTCCCTGTCACCGATGCGGTACATCATATCCAATTCCGAATCATAGAAAGAATTGTTGACCAGTCCGTGATGATCAGGATAGAGACCCGTAGCAATGGAATAATGGTTTGGAAAGGTTTTCGTAGGGAATGAAGATATTACACGTTCCGCCTTCACTCCTTTACCGGCCATGTCATCAAGATTCGGTGTTTCATAAAGATCAGGATAGTCCCACCGGCATCCATCGAGGGATACAAGTATCACATAATTATCATATGTTTCAGGACGCTCACAGGAGAGCAGGAACAGGGCTATAAAGAGGAGAAAGATCGCTTTTGTCTTCATTTTCTAAAAAATCTATGGTAAAAGATATTTATTAATACACTGTTTTTATCATGGTCAGCATTTTCGTTACGGCTAACAATTGAAACTCCCGAAACCGACAGTGGTCAGATACAGCATTTTGCAATAAAAAACGGTATGATCCATTTTTCGATATTGAACGCTTTGTATGAGATTATCTGTCGGTTTCCACTGTTTTATTTATTTGGCACAGTCCGGAAGCTTCGGATATATGCCTGCACATCGAATTTTCGCTTACACCCGTTATAATTCATATACCTGATTTTTCCGAATACTGGTCGTTCCGTCCATGCCCTGTCATGCACGCCCCCGATGGACCATGCGATTCCTGCATACCCGTTAGGATCTCTTCCATCCAATTGGTATTTATCATTAAGATAGATAGCAACCTCCATTGCACGACTAACATTTTCGGTCCATTCCAGGATCTTTTTTGCCCAGTACATCCGCATGTATCCATGCATCTTTCCCCTGTTCACCATCTCCAACTGGGCAGCATTCCAGAGCGGGTCAGCCGTTTCTCCATTTTCAAACTCCCTGAGGGAGTAACGAAATTCACGTTCATCTCCAGCATGTTCGTGGTGGGTTTTCTGTGCCCAGGGGTGAAATCCTCCAGGATTATCATAATCGGGATGATAATGACAAAAGTTATCTGAAAGCTCTTTCCTGACAATCAGTTCTTCAAGAAAGGCCTTCCTGCCTGCGTCATCCGGATGTTTCATCATCACCTCCATGGCGATACGGAGAGAAGAAATCTGTCCAAAATGCAGGTATGGTGAAAGGTCAGACCCACCCTTCACATTCGGATCATTTCTCAGGCTATCATAAGATGCAAGACGGTTATCAATAAAATCATGCATTACAGCAAGTGCAGCTTTTTCGCCCGGTTGCAGCCATGTCACAGGTTTAACCGAGCGGTCCAGCGCGGCTGTAAGAAGAATTTCTTCCGGTGAGAAAATATCCGGCATCTCCTGCCGGTGTGGCTGTGATTTTAGCGGAGGTAATTCTTCGAGGAATGTTCCTGCATGCCGGTGAATCTTTGGCCGGAGCGTATAGGCCCCATATTCGACCTTATCACTTACAAAACGTGCAGGGACGATATTATGTCCATCCACTTCAACCATTTTTATCCGGGGATTTTCCGCCACCTTCGAATGCCAGGCGCGCCTGATACGCAGCGGATCAAAATCGACCACGACGGTTCCAGCCTCGTGTTCATCCAGGAAGGCGTTCAACACAGCCGGGGGATCACCCTGAAGGAGATAAAAAGGGATATTCTTTGCTTTAAGAGCAAGGGCAACCTCATGCAGGCCCCTGACCATAAAGTCGTACTGCCTAAGTGTAGCACCCATGAAGTCAGTAGTCAGTGTAAAGACCACAGAAAGGCCGGACTTCATTTCTACAGCAATTTGCTGCGCATACAAAAGTCCGGGATTATCGCCCACACGTTGTTCCCTCCCCATCCAGTATACCACATTTCCCCGAATTGTACGTGCGGGGGTCAGGTCGTGTATACTCTCCTTTTTGATCATATTGCGTATAACAAGGCTGCCCGGGAAATGTTTGTCCACAGGGATTTATTAATCCTCTCCGATCAATGAAGTATCGGGTTGGGGTTCTGACCATCTGAAATAGAACGGGTCATCCCCTGCTGGCCGGAGATAATCATGCATCACAGGACGTTCAGGAAGCTGAACCACCTCAATATCAAGATCACCATCATATTGATAATAATGCATATTCCTGTTTTCGTAGCCACCACCAGGAGAGACGCGTTTGAAATTATACTGACACAATACAGTGCCAGGCTGATGATTGTCCAGATGAAGAATGAATGCCGGGCCGTACTGTTGAAGCGCTGTAATAAAAAAGAGGCTTAATTCATAACCTGTAAGGCCATAATTGCAGCCTGTCCGGGTAAATTTCAGGGGTTCTTTCAAAAAGTTATCTCTGAACTCCTCCAGAAAACGCAAAAACCTACTGTCTTCATAATCTATAATATGGCTATGTGAGATAACCAGTTCGAGGGCATGCGGATATGCTAATTGAATATTGTTAAACCCTGCCCAATAGGATGACCCGAACAGCCGGATATCATAATTTGCAAGTTCGTAATATATCTTTGTAGCCACCAGGCTTGCAAAAGCTTCATCTTCCGAAGGCATGATCACCAGGTTTTTCATATCAGCGTTCAGTGAATGTACCAATCCATCCGTATTTCCATTGCGGATGATCACCTCCTTAAACATAACCATTTCCGGCACAGCATATTTTTCCAGTTCTTCGAGAATCATTCTCTTGTAATAACCAATCTGTCCTGTACGCGCAGAATCCCCACGATGCACAAAAATAATATTGTGATCATAGGCCCTGCTGATAAATTTCGCATTCCTTTCGAATTCAGTTCTGTATGAAGGCGTCGGCTGAAAAAGGTAAGGATTCATATTCAACAGGGAGTCATAAGTTGAAAAGGGCGTTACAACAGGAATTTTATGCTTCCTGGAAAACTCCGACACCACTTCGAGATTAAAATTATAAAAAGGGCCAATGATCAGATCGAGCTTCTGCATCCCGGGCAATTCCAGTAGTTCCCTGGTTCTGGCCATGCTTTTTTTAGTATCGAACACCTGTACCTCAACAGAGAGTCCCGCATCTGTCAGTGAATCGACTGCCATCAGGCTTCCCTCAAGGAATTCAAGAAACTGGGGGGCCCCTGGAGTCTCCGCTTCCATCCGGTAGTCCTGTATGATCCGTTCCCTGCGCGTCTCCGAGACAACCCCTTTTAGCAGGGAATCCAGCGGCTCCATCTTCGTGTAATTGAAAGGGATCAGGTAGGCGATCCTGAAGGTCCGTGCCGTATCATGTTCAAGGTCTTTCAGCTCCTCATAGGTATACGCAGGCAGCATCTCCAGGGAGTCCTGAACGCCAACTTCAACGCCGGTAGTTCGTTGCATTGTATCGGAGGTAAAAATCGAAGCTGACGTATTGTTTGGCGTGGGAATGCGAAGCACATCACCGACCCTGGGGCCACCCCATCCCAATTCTGTATTTTCGGACCTGACATCCCTGACACTTACACCATAAGTCCTGGCGATAGCATAAAGGGTCTCCCCTTTTTTCACCTTATGAAGCAGGAAGCCCTCCTCATCATGAATGAATTCATGACTCACTTCCGGAACCTTTTCTGTGGGGATCTTCAAAGCATAGCCAACAGGTATATCTTCGATGTCCAGCCCGGGATTCAATGCGATCAGCGCTTCTACGGTACATCCATATTTCCGGGAGACAGCATAGAGGGTCTCCCCTTCCTTCAGAACATGAATCTTTTCTTCATCCGGAATATCAGGAGCAGGAATCTTTACATCCGTGGGGGTCTCCGGAATCTTAAGCACCTGACCAATCATCAGGTCACTGCCGGCTCCCGGATTTTCTATTACAATCTCCTTTTCAGTTATCTGATATGCCCTGGCGATGGAATAGAGGGTCTGACCGGCCTTTACGATATGGATATAATAGATTTTTCCCTCCAGAATCACTTTATTATCTGACCGTGCAACATGTGCAGGTTCCTGGGCCCATAGTGCCTGTGACATTACAAGAACGCAAATCAGTCCGGAAAGATATCTTTTCCCTGCCATCATATTACATTTATAGAAGATTGCTCTATATCATCGGAATCCTTCAGCCTGCGCGTACCTGCCATCATATTATACTAAACGAAGATCCTGGCATCAAATTACATTCCCAGGGACTGCTTTACATTGTTTTCAATACGTAACTCTATTGCGGATGTATCTGATCGCACAAACGCTTCGCCGGTAATTTTCTCAAAAAGCTCGATATACCGTTCCGATACTTCATGGACAAAATCGTCCGGCATTTCCGGCATCGCCTGTCCTTCGAGCCCCTGAAAGCCATTGGAGATGAGCCACTGACGAACAAATTCCTTGGACAGCTGTTTCTGCTGTTCACCGCGTTCCTGCCGTTCTTCATAGCCTTCAGCATAGAAATACCTGGATGAATCCGGGGTATGGATCTCATCGATCAGGATTATCCTGCCATCCTTCTTTCCAAATTCATATTTTGTATCCACGAGAATAAGGCCCATGTCAGCCGCCATGCTGGTACCCCTTTCGAAAAGCCTCAGGGTATAATCTTCAAGCACCTTGTAATCCTCTTCTGTCACGAGTCCCTGTGCGATAATCTCATCCCTTGATATATCCTCATCATGACCGAATTCAGCCTTGGTGGTTGGTGTGATAAGCGGCTCCGGGAACCTGTCATGTTCACGCATCCCTTCAGGCATGGGTACACCGCAAAGCTGGCGTTTCCCATCGCGATACTCCCGCCAGGCGTGGCCGGTAAGGTAGCCCCTGATCACCATTTCGACCTTAAAGGGTTCCGCAAAATGTCCTACCGTAACGTTTGGATCGGGTGCACCGGTCTTCCAGTTGGGCACCAGGTCTGCTGTGGCATCCAGGAATTTGGTAGCAATCTGGTTCAGTACCTGGCCTTTAAACGGTATTCCTTTGGGAAGGATTACATCGAATGCTGAGATCCGGTCTGTGACTACCATCACCAGCTGTTCATCGTTAATGTTATATACATCCCTGACTTTACCATGGTAAACACTTTTCTGTCCCGGGAAATTGAATGCTGTACTTTTTAATGCTGTCATATTTTCTTCTGTTTAATAATTCGCAAGTTAACTGATCCTGTCATATGCCTGAACGATCTTTTTTACCAACCGGTGCCTGATAATATCTCTTTCATCGAAACTGACCACAGCAATTCCTTCGATGCCCTCCAGAATTTTCCTGCCTTCGATCAGACCCGACCTGGTCTTCCCTGGAAGATCCACCTGGGTGACATCACCGGTAACAATGAATTTTGCACTTGGTCCCATGCGTGTGAGGAACATTTTAAACTGGCTGGTGGTTGTATTCTGGGCCTCATCGAGGATCACAAAAGCATGATCGAGTGTTCTGCCGCGCATATAGGCGAGGGGTGCGATCTGAATCGTATTGTCCTCCATGAACTGCATTAGCTTCTTCGCCGGAATCATGTCCCTCAACGCATCGAAGAGAGGCTGCAGATAGGGATCAAGTTTCTGTGCAAAATCACCCGGCAGATAACCAAGCTTCTCCCCTGCTTCCACCGCCGGACGTGTCAGCACGATCCTTCTTACCTCCCTGTTTTTCAGAGCCCGCACAGCCAGCGCGATGGCAGT
The DNA here is from genome assembly GCA_018400695.1 of Bacteroidales bacterium. GTDB lineage: Bacteria > Bacteroidota > Bacteroidia > Bacteroidales > M55B112. The sequence continues at coordinate 8,472 of JAGYMF010000049.1, forward strand.
ATATGTTTTTCCCGTTCCGGCAGGACCGATGGCAAAGACCAGGTCATGGAGCTCGGACTGCTCGACCAGTTTCTTCTGGTTTACAGTCAGGGCCTTGATCGGTTTGGCCCTTTCTGCATGCAGCAGCACCTCTTCCTCAGGACCCGGTGCCGCGATTTTATAAGAAGCATCACCCCCGATGATCTCATCAAAATCGTCCATTGTCAGGCGGTTAAATTTAACAACAAACCTGACCAGCAACTCTATTTTTTCTTCCAGTTGCCCAATTCGCTCCGCATCACCCTCCACCTTCAATTCTGTCCCCCTGGAAATGATCTTCAGGTCATTAAAAACAGCCTTCAGTTTATTGAAGCGAACATTGTTGACACCAAAAAAATCTATCGGATCGATACCTTCTAAATAGATCTGCTTTTGCGCCATATATTGAATTATAATCACTACTTTTGGTAGCAACAAAATAAGCTGTTTTTTTTTACATTCCAATAGAAATTCCTGCTACAGTTCACATGCATGTTGTTACATTGACTTCAGATTGGAACAAAGATGATTTTTATACAGGAGCGATCAAAGGGTCCATTTTATCATCTTGCGAAAATGTTCAGATCGTCACCCTCAGCAACAGGGTAAGATTGTTCAGTGTTTCAGAAGCAGCATTTATCGTCAGAAACAGCTACCATCACTTTCCTTCCGGAACGATTCATATCATTGCCGTCGGTGCAGAGACAGAGCCGGGCAGCCGTTTACTGGCAGCCAGGATTGACGGCCACTATTTCCTTGCCGCCGATAATGGCATACTTGGTTTGTTGGGAGATCCGGAAAGCACGCAGATATTCTGGATCAACCGGAAGGAGGACGAGGAGGCAGAAAGCTTTGCTGCACTGAAATATTTCAGTCGGGCAGCGTGCAGGATTATCAACGGGGAGGAACCTGGCGCATTGGGCGATCGGGCCACTGACAGCAGGAAGCAGGTACCTATGAGGGCTACACTGGAGAACAACTCCATCATGGGTTCAGTAATTTACATTGACTCTTACGGCAATGCAATCACCAATATTTCCCGGGAACTTTTCCGCAGGGTCGGTGGTAAAAAGGGCTTTACCATTTATGTACAGAGCAAGCACTACACCATTACCCACCTGAACAGGTATTATTCAGAGACCATGCCCGGAGATCTGCTGGCATTGTTCAACTCGATCGGTCTTCTTGAGATCGCCATACGAAACGGATCCGCCAGTGAGCTATTAAATTTGAATACAGACTCTACCGTAAGGGTGGAGTTTAAATAGAGACACATATGACCAGCAGAGAAGAGAAGATAGAGGCCTTTGGAAGGATCCTTGATATTATGGATGAATTGCGTTTAAAATGTCCGTGGGACAGGGAACAGACCATGGAATCCCTTCGTAATTTAACCATTGAGGAGACCTACGAACTGGCAGATGCCATCATTGAGAAGGATATGGATGAGATCCGCACCGAGTTAGGGGACCTGCTGTTGCATATTGTCTTCTACGCCAAGATCGGTGAGGAGCAGCGCGCCTTTGATATTACCGATGTGATTAACACTGTGAATGAAAAACTGGTTTTCAGACATCCCCATGTTTTTGATGAAAGAAAGGTATCCGGATCGGATGATGTAGTCAAAAACTGGGAGGAATTGAAAATGAAGGAAAACAACGGTACCAAGCGTGTGCTGAGCGGTGTTCCTGCTTCACTTCCGGCACTGATCAAATCGCACCGCGTACAGGACAAGGTCAGGGCGGTAGGATTCGACTGGGCAGAACGGGATGATGTTTGGATAAAAGTACATGAGGAGATCGATGAGGTAAGAAGGGAGATTGAGGCTGGTGACAAAGAGAAGATAGAGAGCGAGTTTGGAGACCTTCTTTTCTCGATTGTCAATGCCTCCAGACTCTTTGATATTGAACCTGAAACAGCGCTGGAGCGCACCAACAGGAAATTTATCAGTCGCTTCAGCTACATTGAGGAACATGCCAGAACCAATGGCCGCAACATCAGGGATCTCACTCTTGAGGAGATGGACCGCCTATGGGAAGAGGCCAAGTGTTCTGAGAAGCGATGACCTTTTCCGTATTCCCTATTTCTTTTCTGAGGTTTCGTCTCGGGTCTCCGTACCGCTCTCTTTTTCTTCCTCTGCGCCTTCTTCAATATGCTCTTTCTTGTCCACCACCTCCAGAAGTTCCAGGTGTTGAAGCTGGTTGTACCAGGAGATCAGTTTCTTGATATCTGAGACATAAACCCGGTCTTTATCATAGGCAGGCATTACCTCAGCGAAATATTCTTTCAGCTGCTCATTGCCAGATCCGGGGTCAATGGCAGGGCCTCCATCTTCCTTTTCATAGATCATCATCATCACATCCGCCAGTGGCACATCGTCGTTCTCTGCAAAGATGGAGATATCTTCCAGTGCGCTCACCCTTGCTGAAGGCGGAGCAACTGTACGCTTGCCATCTGCAAGGGACTCGACCACCACACCATTCCTGGCCTGCGCCAGGTATCTGAACAATCCGCCTTTTCCTGCGATGGACATCAGATCTTTCACATTCATTGTTCTCACTAGTAATATTTTATGTTTAACTTATGATTTTCAATATAATTCACTGCCAAACAAGTCATTCAGTGATCGCCACTATTGTATACCGCGATCCTTTTTAATACTGTCGTAGGCATCTTTAACTTTTCTGAATTTCTCCTGGGCCACCTTCTTAAAATCCTCGCCCAGGTGGGCCACCTTATCAGGGTGATATTTCATAGCCATTCTACGGTATGCTTTTTTCAGTTCCTCATCTGTTGCCGATGGCTCGATCTCAAGAATCTTATAGGAGGCATCGGAAGCGCTGACAAACATGGCCTGCAGACTATCAATGTCAGACGCTGTGATATTCATGAACCCGGCAATCTGCCGGATCAGTTTCATCTCAGAGTCAGATATGCCGGCATCAGCAGCTGCAATTCCATAAAGAAAATGGACCATTTCCAGTCTATAGGAATAATCCAGTCGCTGGTTTAGTTGTGCAGTCACTTCCCGTATGGGTATCTCCTGTTTCAGGATATCGCGGAGCATCACGACTGCTTCCTGGGCTGTATCATAACCAAATCGGGTATTGAAATAGTTTTTAACATAATCCAGTTCACTTTTCATTACACGTCCATCCGCCTTCATTACAGCTGCCACCAAAACAAGCAATGATGCGGCATAATCTCCCCTGCGGGTATTTGACTGGTAGATTCTCTCTCTCGACGTTCCTGTAGCGGTCGATCCGGAATCGAACATTGAACCCAACGCCAACCCAAGGATTCCGCCTATAGGACCGCCAACTGCCCAGCCAAGCCCCAGTCCGATCCATTTAGCAAATTTTGCCATTGCTCAACGATTTAATTTTAAAAACTTCTGGTGCAAATCTACAATTTGTGGAAGAATCATACTACCGATCTCATTAATAATTACAAAATCGGCCAATTTCTCCTTAATGTCATCGTCCATCTGGTTTCTGATGCGATCCATGACACGCTCTTCCGTTACCTGGTCACGCCTTACGACCCTTTCCACCCTGGTTTCCAGTGCAGCACGCACAAAAATGGTATAGTCCATCCGCTCTGCTCCACCTGACTCAAACAGCACAGCTGCCTCTTCTATCACGTAAGGTACACTTTCAAAGGTTTTTGTCCACTGCACAAAATCATCATGCACCGCCGGGTGCACAATGGCGTTCAGCCGGTCAAGCATTTCGCGATCCTTAAAAACGTACTCACCGATATACTCCCGGTTCAATACCCCATCCTGATACGATCGTTCACCCAATAATTCTATGATGGACCGGACAATCACCGGATCAGTCTGCATCAATCTTTTCGCCTCATAATCTGCAATATACACAGGTACTCCGAGTGTTCTGAACACATCACACACGACTGTTTTTCCACTACCGATACCACCTGTAAGCCCGATCTTCAACATTATT
>JAGYMF010000005.1 GCA_018400695.1 Bacteroidales bacterium
CTGCAGGAGATGAACGTTCCGGCGGTGATCATTGGAAAAGCCATCTATGAGGGGAAGATTGAATTGACAGATCTTGAACAATTTATGCATTAGTATATGCTTGCAAAAAGAATTATTCCATGTTTGGATGTGCGGGACGGCATGACCGTCAAGGGAATTAACTTTGTGGATATCAAAGAGGTGGGAGACCCGGTAGAGCTGGGCGCCAGGTATGCCATGGAGGGTGCCGATGAGCTGGTCTATCTCGATATCACAGCATCCCATGAAAAGCGGAAGCTCTTTGCTGACCTGGTGCGGAGAATTGCAGTGAACCTGAACATCCCCTTCTCCGTGGGTGGTGGTATCAATGAATTGCGCGATGCAGATGTCCTGCTTTCGGCGGGGGCTGACAAGGTTTCTGTTAACAGTGCAGCGGTGCGTGATCCCGGGCTGGTTAGCCAGATCGCCTCCGGCTTCGGGAGTCAGTTCGTGATCGTCGCCATCGATGCGCGTCTTGAGGACGGGGCCTGGCAGGTCTATATTAACGGAGGAAGGATCCCCGCCGGCAAGGAGCTCTTTGGCTGGGCCAGGGAGGTGGAGGACCGGGGAGCAGGAGAGATTCTCTTTACCTCGATGAACCATGATGGAACGAAGAACGGCTTTGCATGTGAGGCACTGAAGAAGCTCTCAGAAACGGTATCGATCCCCGTGATCGCTTCAGGCGGTGCCGGAACAGAAAAGCATTTTGAAGAGGTATTCAGGGTGGGGAGGGCCGATGCGGCACTTGCAGCGAGTATTTTTCACTACAATGAGATCCCTGTGCCTGTGCTGAAAAAGTATTTAAAGGAACACCATATCAACGTAAGATAAGATGATGGATTTTGACAAGATGAACGGACTGGTACCTGCCATTGTACAGGATGCCGTTACTTCTAAAGTGCTGATGCTGGGATTTATGAACAGTGAGGCGTATGAGAAGACCAAAAAAGAGCGACGTGTAACATTTTACAGCAGAACGAAGAACCGCCTTTGGACCAAAGGGGAGGAGAGCGGTAATTTTCTCGATGTGGAGGAGATCCTTGAGGATTGTGACAACGACACCCTGCTTATCAAGGTCCATCCTGCCGGTCCGGTTTGTCATACCGGGGCAGACACCTGTTTTTCAGAAGTGAACAGTGATGGTGTGGGATTCCTGAGAACGTTGCAGGATCTGATCGCAGAGCGCAAGCGGGAGCTGCCCGAAGGAAGCTATACGACCAGGCTTTTTAAAGCAGGGGTGAACAAGATCGCCCAGAAGGTGGGAGAAGAGGCAGTCGAGCTGGTGATCGAGGCTAAGGATGACGATGCCGGCCTCTTCCTTAATGAATCGGCCGATCTGTTGTACCATCTCCTGGTGCTGCTCACAGAGAAGGGGTTTGATATCTCTGATGTAGTTAAGGTATTGGAAGAACGGCACAAAAAATAGCTGAAATTCCGGATAAATCCGTCATTTCAGCTATTCAAAATGTGTTCAACTTATTGTGTTAACAGCGGACATGTCCGCTTGTTCAAAGTGCCTGTTTAAAATTCGTCCAGCGTCTTTTTGATGATGCCGACAGCGTCCATGAGCTGTTCTTCGGTAATGACCAGCGGCGGGGCAAAACGGATGATGTGCTCATGAGTGGGCTTTGCCAGCAGTCCATTGTTCTTCAGCGCCACGCAAACGTCCCAGGCTTTCTTCCCCCCCTTAGGTTCGATCACAATGGCGTTCAGCAGTCCCTTCCCACGTACAAGGGTCACCATCGGGTGGTCGATCTTCTTCAGTTCGGCACGGAAAATTTCGCCGAGCCGTTCAGCATTTTCAGCAAGCTTCTCCTCCTTGATCACCTCCAGTGCTGCAACAGCTACCTTGGCTGCAACAGGGTTTCCTCCGTAGGTCGATCCGTGCTCTCCGGGTTTAATAACGAGCATGATGTCATCATCGGCAAGCACAGCCGATACAGGATACAGACCTCCTGAGAGGGCTTTGCCGAGGATGAGGATATCGGGACGTACATTTTCATGGTCGCATGCCAGAAGCTTTCCTGTCCGTGCGAGCCCTGTCTGCACTTCGTCAGCGATAAAGAGCACGTTCTTCTCCTTGCAGCGCTTTGCAGCCTTACTCAGGTAGCCGTCATCCGGAACATAGACACCCGCTTCGCCCTGAATGGGTTCAACGAGGAATCCGGCTACATTCGGATCTTCCAGTGCCTTCTCCAGTGCCGGGATGTCGTTATAGGGCACCACTTCGAATCCGGGAGTGTAGGGTCCGAATCCCTTGTAAGAGTCAGGGTCGGTCGACATGGAGATGATCGTCACCGTGCGTCCGTGGAAGTTGCCTTCGCACACAATGATCTTGGCCTCATTTTCCGGAATTCCCTTTTTCTCATAACCCCATTTGCGGCAAAGCTTGATCGCTGTTTCGTCACCTTCGGCGCCTGAATTCATGGGTAATACCTTGTCGTACCCGAAAAATTTGGTAACATACTCTTCGAATTCACCCAGTACGCTGTTGAAAAAGGCCCTTGAAGTAAGGGTGAGCCTGCTGGCCTGATCGGTCATCGCTTTGACGATCCTGGGATGGCAATGTCCTTGGTTTACAGCGGAGTAGGCTGACAGGAAATCGTAATATTTTTTACCGTCAACATCCCATACATGGACGCCTTCACCACGGTCAAGCACCACGGGAAGCGGGTGGTAGTTATGTGCTCCGTATTTATCTTCTCTCTGGATGTAGTCTTGTGTATTCATGCGTTTCTCAGGTATTAAATAATTAATATAATGATCTGAGCTGCAAAGTTAATGGAATCCTGATGTTTTTAATAACTCCTGCCGAAAAACTTATTCATCAGCCTGCATCCGGGAAGTGACATTGGAGTCAAACAAAGATTCCAATTGTTTGTTAGGATTAAGACACGTATAACTGGTGATAAATCTTTAATAATATAAAAATACACATGAAACCACACGATCTGATTACAAAGCGCTGGAGCCCGGTGGCTTTTTCTGACAAAAAACCTGCAAGGGAAATTATTGAACAGCTTTTTGAGGCTGCACGCTGGGCGCCTTCGAGTTATAATGCACAACCCTGGAAGTTTATTTTTGCACAGCGGGGAGAGCCTGCCTATGATAAACTCTTTGGTCTGCTTTATGAAGGCAATCAGACGTGGGCGAAGACTGCCCCCATGCTGATTCTCAGTATGGCTGAACAGGTGCCGGAGGGGAGTACCGGTGTGAATCGTTTTGCATCGCACGATACTGGAATGGCTACTGCGAATTTATTACTGCAGGCCAGTGCAATGGGGATGTATGCGCATATGATGGGTGGATATGATACCGATAAGGCCAGGCAGGTCCTGGAAATACCTGATAACTATATGTTGCTGGCCATGATCGCGGTAGGCTACAAGGGGGACCCTGCTGACCTGCCTGCTGATATTGCTGCACGTGAAAAGAATAAGCGGGAAAGGCACGGCATAGCTGATTTTGCCTTTAACGGCAGCTTTCCTAAAATTTCGCGGTGACCTTAATGTTGAATCTTCTGCCTGTCAAGTAGTTTGGAACGGCGAACTGTGATGGAATACCCTCCTGGTTCGAGATGGTCCGGATCCATGAGTATGAAGCAGCATTGTTGATGCCCAGCAGGTTGAAAATCTCAGCGCTTAGCCAGATCGTGCGGAAGTGTCTGAACGGGTTCTTTTCTGTCAGCACCTGATCCTCTTTTTTGATGATCTTCGAAAAACCCAGGTCGACCCTTCTGTACGGGGGCATTTTAAACGTTGTATAGTATTGCTGTTCATTGGGTTGACTCAGCGGAAGACCGGTGCCAAAGAAGGCGCTCAGCTGGACCTTATAGTCGGGATTGTTGGGCAGGTAGTCCTGGAAAAAGACCCCTGCGGTGAAGAGCTGATTTGTAGGCCGGGCATAGTACCCTGCCGCTTCGTATACATTCACCCCGTCAACAATATCTACGAGAATGGAATCACCTGCAATATCTTCCCTGGTTTGCATCAGGGATGCGGTGAACCATGAGTCAGATCCTGGCACGAATTCGCCTGTCAGTTTGAAATCGATCCCCGTTGCATAGCCGGTGGCGATATTCTCCCCCGCGTAACTGATTCTGACATTTTCGATCTTGTAGGGTATCAGGTCGTCCAGCCATTTATAATACATCTCGGTAGTTAGCTTGAATGGACGGTCCCAGAGGCTGAAGATATAGTCACCTCCCAGTAACAGGTGGGTGGAACGCTGTGGTTTGATTCCGAAGTTGATCTGATCGTCGGGCATCCTCATCTCCTTGTAGAAGGGGGGCTGATAGTAGTATCCGCCCGAGAGGTGGAAGATCATATCCCTTGTCCAGTTTGGTTGCACACTGAAAGTTATCCGCGGACTCACCATCAGGCTTTTATTAAAATTCCAGAGTGAACCGCGGACACCCGCCGTAATGAAATAGTCAGCCTCCACGGTATTGATCTCCCAGGTATCCTGGATGAAGCTGGTGAACAGGTCGTATGAGATGTGTTGTGTGGTCCTCGAATAATCGTCCATAACGATCTCCCGTCCGTTGTTGGGGAGGACAAACCCGGCTGAATCCACCAGTTTCCACTCGTTGATGCGGTCGTAAAAATCCTGGTACTGGTATTTAAGACCCCATTTCAGTAGATGGCCTCCGGCTCTGAGTGTACCGATATGAGAACCGGAGATCACATAGGCATCCAGATAGTTGCGGGCGTGGCTGAACATGGTTCCCACGCCGATATTCAGGATGCTGTCACCATAGGTTTCCGAGCCGGGTGTATTGTCCAGTTCATTGATCAGGTATTGTCCCCGGATATCGAAAGTCTCCTGCTCATTGGTTTGGAATGCAGTAGCGATAAACTTGAGCGTCAGGTTGTTTACCGGATAAATATTCAAAGAAAGGGCGCCAAGGTATGTATTGAACCTGTCGAATTCCTGTCCGTCATAGTAGATCTTCAGGTTAAAAGGCAGTTCCTGCGTCCCGAACTCTGTGGTACGTGTTTCCGGGACAAACTGGTACACGTTTGATGAGTAATTGGTTAGAAATGAAAGTTCCACTTTTCTTGAGAACCGGTAGGTAATCAGCGCCTGCAGATCTGAGAACTGCGGTTTGTAATCACCCGTGGTTTCCAGGGTATTCAGCAGGTAGGAGGTTGTTTTGTACCTGTAGCCGGTAAGGTAGGAGAGCCGTTTATTTTTCGAGATACCTTCCATGTGGATGGAGGCCCCCAGCAGGCTCACCTCAGCCGATCCGGCAAATTTTTCAGGTTTCCTGTAGGTGATGTCAAGTGCTGAAGACATTTTATCACCGTACCTGGCGTCGAAGCCACCGGCAGAGAAGCGGATGGAGGAGACGAGGTCGGAATTGATGAAGCTCAAACCTTCCTGCTCGCCCGATCTAACCAGGAAAGGGCGGTATATCTCGATATCATTAACATAGACCAGGTTTTCGTCGAAGTTGCCTCCCCGCACAGAGTATTGCGAGCTGAGTTCATTGTTGGAGCTCACGCCAGCCTGTGACTTAATGATCGCTTCGATTTTTCCCGTTGTGCTTGGCATATAGTTCATGTCGGCAACGTTGATCCGCTGAAATGTACTTGCGCGGTCCTGCCGTGCGCTGACAGAGATCTCGCCGATGCTGGTCACATCCTGCTGCAGCGTAAGAGAGAGCTCCCTCTGTTCGCCATTTTTCAGCATAACCCGCTCTTTGCGTGTTACATAACCGATGCAGGAGATCACGATCTCCAATGGTTGGTCTGAAGGTACAGAAATTTTGAAAGAGCCGTCTGAAGCGGTCATCGTGCCCTCACGGGAGCCTGCCAGGGCCACGTTGGCCAGTTCGACCGGTTGACCGAGGGAATCTGTTACGAGGCCGGTAATGCGCGCTGAACCCTGCCCGTGGATCATCATGGGAGCAGTCAGGATAAACAGTATGGTCAATAGTGTTGATCTCATAAATGAGGCTGAACATTGAAATAACTGCAGCGTGGGGGGATTAATTGTATGAAGGTGGTATTTTCTGTCTCAATTATCATTTTTGAATTCGCCCCTTTTTAGTGCATCAAAGAATTTTGCCCAGCGTAGCGGATCGAATACGCTGTAATAAGGGTATTGTCCTTCGTAATATAGTTTGTTGTATTGCTGCTGCATCACCTCTCTGAAGTTCATGGTTGGCGTGGCGTTGACATCGTTGATTTTAATCTGTGTCTTGATCAGTGCGATATTCTTCATGGCACGTTGCTCATCGTCGGTTGGCATCTCCATGGCGATAAAATCATCCTTGAACTCCTGGTAATTTTTCCAGGGAAAGACCTTGACTTCTGCCAGCTGGAAGGTGTCGCTTACGAGGAAGATATCTGAAGGGTACTGGTCTGTCTCCAGGGAATCGGGGATCACATGGATGGTTGGTTTGTATCCGAGATGACTGAACAGTACGGTGTCGCTGGGATGCACCACGAAGGAGAACAGTCCGCGGCTATCGGCTGTTGTTCCGCGGCTTCTGTTCAGGATAACGATATTGACATGACCTACAGGGCGGTGCTCAAGGTTTCTTATGATGCCAGAGAATTGGATCAGCTCTTCCTGGTTCTGTCTGCCACTGAACAGTTGCCCATTTGCAGGGGCAGCGGTTATGACCAAAAAAAATAACAGTATTATTGCTTCCCGCAGATGCACCATAGATTTTCAGACTATCGCCGCAAAAATAGTCAAAAAAAACAGGATATCTTCTCATCCGTCAGTCCGAAACTCTAAATTTGTGTTTTATTAACAACCGGTAAATCAGATCAAATGGTTTTTCAGAAAGAGATTACCCTGAATCCCGGTGGCAGGGGGTGCCGCCTTATTACCCAAGAGGTCATTGAGCAGCTTCCGGAGTTTAACGGAAACGGGATCCTGCACATCTTTATTAAACATACCTCGGCAGGGCTGACGCTCAATGAGAATGCAGATCCATCGGTACGCTATGATGTCGGACGCTTCCTTGATGAGCTTGTTCCGGAGAACCATCCGTTGTATACACATACGATGGAGGGACCCGACGATATGCCTGCGCATCTGAAATCGTCGATTGTAGGACAATCTGTTACCATTCCTGTAACAGCAGGCAGACCGGCCCTGGGAACCTGGCAGGGTATCTACCTTTGCGAATTCAGGAACCATGGCGGACCGCGGCGGATCGTCATCACACTCTATTCCTGAGGCTTTGTGAACTGCGCAGAGGTGCGGTAGTCAGCAAAATTGACGGGTGTCGTTTGCAAATGCTGCATTACAGTATTTATATTGCAGTGCTGCATGAGAGTTGATGTTTTTTTGAGCAATACTTGCCGGTGGAAGGCTGACAATGTTGTATTTTTCGGATGCATTCCAGTGAAAATAGGCCAGCATATGTACACTTGAGGATATGCATTAGCTTTTTCTGTCAATAAATGCTCTGTCGCTATTTGATTTGGCAGATGCTATACAATAGTTTTCTGACGGTTGTTTTTTCTCTATTTTTGACCGAAGAAACAAGACTGGGAAAAAATGAAGAAAATCGTTTTACTGGGCGATGAGGCCATTGCGCAGGGAGCCATTGACAGCGGCATCTCTGGTGTTTACGCCTATCCGGGTACGCCTTCAACCGAAATTACCGAATACATACAGGCTTCGAAAACGGCACAGGAGCGGAAGATCCATTCCGACTGGTCGGCCAATGAGAAGACGGCGATGGAGGCGGCGCTGGGAATGTCATACGCCGGAAAGCGCGCGCTGGTGTGTATGAAGCATGTGGGACTGAATGTGGCTGCAGATGCTTTTATAAATTCGGCGATTACAGGGGTTAATGGCGGACTGGTGGTGCTGGCGGCAGATGATCCGTCGATGCACTCATCGCAGAATGAGCAGGACTCGCGTTTTTACGGAAAGTTTTCGTTGCTTACGGTACTGGAGCCGGCCGATCAGCAGGAGTGCTATGACCTGACCCGTATGGCATTTGAGCTTTCAGAAAAGTACCGGTTACCTGTTCTCTTGAGGGTTACTACGAGACTGGCCCATTCTCGTTCCGGGGTTTATTGCCAGGATGCGCAACCGGAGAATAGCATGAAGCTGCCGGACGACAGCACCCAGTTTATCCTGTTGCCTGTTTTTGCCCGTAAACGGTACAAGTCCCTGCTGGAGATGCAGCCAGTGATGGAGGAGGATGCTGAAAAGATGGGACAGAACAGGCTGATTGAAGGAGGGGACCGTTCGCTTGGCATCGTGGCTTGTGGTATCGCATACAATTACTATATGGAAATTGCGCAGCAGTTTGGGTTAGATTACCCAATGCTGAAGATTGCTCACTACCCGGTTCCCCGTAAGATGGTCAGGTCACTTGCTGACAGTACCGAAACACTTCTAATATTGGAAGAGGGATATCCTGTTCTTGAAGAGATGCTTGCCGGGCTGTTGGAGACAAAGTACCTGATCAGCGGTCGTCTGAGTGGGGCCGTGCCAAGGGATGGTGAGCTGAATCCGGGGATCGTGGCTGCAGCCCTTGGTTTAGAAATCCGGAAAGGAATGCCGGTTCCCGAAGTGGTAACAGCCCGTCCGCCTGCGCTATGCCAGGGATGCGGCCATATTGATATGTACAGGGCATTGAACGATGCAATTGAACCGTACGGTCCGGGAAGGGTGTTTTCCGATATCGGCTGTTATACCCTGGGAGCACTGCCGCCCTACAATGCCATCAATTCATGTGTGGATATGGGGGCTTCGGTAACCATGGCAAAAGGGGCTTCGGATGCAGGATTAAGACCAGCTGTCGCCGTAATCGGGGACTCGACCTTCACACATTCCGGGATGACTGGTTTGTTGGATGCTGTTGTTGAGCAGACACCGGTTACAATTATCATTTCAGACAATTCGACGACCGGGATGACCGGAGGACAGAAGTCGCATGCCACCAGCAGGTTGTACAATATCTGCAAGGGACTGGGTGTGGAGGAGGAGCATCTGATCGAGATTGATCCGCTGCGAAAACACCACGATGAGAATACCCGAATCATTGCAGCGGAGCTGAAATATGATGGCGTTTCGGTGATTATTTCTAAGCGGGAGTGTATACAGACGGCATTAAGAAGGAAGAAATCAGCCGCAAAATAGGTTGCTGATGAGTCTATTTTATTGCTATACAATAATTTATGGAATACAAGAGACTTCCGGAGAATGTAAAAACAGGTTTAACAGATTAGATGCTAAGGTTTTAAATACGATATTTCCATGAAGACAGATATTATCCTTTCAGGTGTAGGAGGACAAGGGATCCTCTCCATTGCAGCGGTTATTGGAATGGCGGCTATTGATAGTGACCTTTATGTGAAGCAGGCCGAGGTGCATGGCATGAGTCAACGGGGAGGAGCGGTACAATCACATCTGAGGATATCAGACCAGCCGGTGTATTCTGACCTGATCCCGGCCGGCAGTTGTGATATGATCCTTTCCGTGGAGCCGATGGAATCTTTACGGTATGTCCCATTTTTGGCAAGGGATGGCTGGCTGGTCACCAATTCAAAACCCTTTATCAATATTGATAATTATCCCGATGAGAAATATCTTTTTGATGAGATTCGGAAGATCGGCAACAATGTACTGATCGATGCAGACCATATTGCCTCAGAGGCAGGATCAAAAAAGGTATCCAATATTGTTGTACTGGGTGCTGCTTCGTCTTTCCTGGGACTTCGTTATGAGGCACTTGAAGCGAGCATCAAGGCTATTTTTGCCAGGAAGGGGGAAGACATCATTCGTTTAAACCTGAATGCCCTGAAGGCTGGACAAGAGGCTGCAGCGGCACAGCGTTTGGTTTGAGCAGCTTTTTTGTTTTCTGACCACCTTCGATTGCATCCAGATGAAGGGTAATCATTGAAAAACCGTTATCTTTCGAAAAAATTCAAAGCATGTTGGAAAAACAAGATTTGCAGCAGATTCGTGACCGCGGATCCGATCCGGCACATGTTATGGTGCAACTGGAACGTTTTAATCGGGGATTTCCCTTTGCAGAGATCGTCGAACCTGCATCACTTTCGCGCGGAATATCTGCTTTTTCGGATGAGGAGAAGGCAGACTTAGCGGCTTATTATGATCAGAATACAGCAGCCTACGATATTTGTCGTTTTGTTCCGGCATCCGGAGCTGCCACAAGGATGTTCAAGACACTTTTTTCTTTGAAAGATAAGTTTCAGGGGCGATCCAAAGAGGAGCAGCAGCATCTTGCAGCATCTGATAAGGAGGCTCAGCAGTTTTTTGGTTCACTGGCCGCGTATCCTTTTTACGGCGACCTGTCGCTCTCCGGTGAAGAAGCGCCCGCAGAACTGCTGGAAATGGTCCTGGATGAAAAAGGGTTGAACTATGGCTTGCTGCCCAAGGGGTTACTGAAGTTTCATCAATACGGTGCGGAAAGCAGGACAGCCTTTGAAGAGCATCTGCATGAGGCAGCGCGGATGGTCGGACCGGATATGGAGGTAAACCTGCACTTTACCGTGTCAGAGGAGCACCTGGAAGGGTTCCTTGCCCTGGAGAAGGCCCTGGTTCCTGGTTTAGAAAAGCAATATTCAGTAAGATTTCATATTTCCTATTCCTTTCAGAAGCCTGAGACGGACACCATTGCAGTTGACATGGAGAACAGACCCTTCAGGGATGATGAGGGAAAACTGGTTTTCAGACCGGGGGGTCATGGAGCACTGCTTGACAACCTCAATGAGCTTCAATATGAAATCGTCTTTATCAATAACATTGACAATATTTCACCCGACAGGAACAGTGATCAACGCGTTCTCCACAAAAAGATGCTTGGAGGTTTGCTGATGCGGTTGCTTGAGGAGACAGGAGAAATGGTGGCAGAGCTGAAGGAAACTCCGGGTGACGACGATGTTGCGACTGCAGCAGCATGGTTGCAGGGCAGGGCCTGTGTTGAATTACCAACCTTTTTTCAAAGTATGGGCAGGGAGGAGCAGGTTGCCTGGCTCATTTCTATGCTGGACAGACCATTGAGGGTGTGTGGTATGGTGAGGAATGAGGGAGAGCCCGGAGGGGGCCCGTTTTTTGTAAGGAATACAGATGGAGAAATATCGCTTCAGATCGTGGAGCCTTCCCAGGTGGATACTACGATTGAAACGCAACGGGCTCTTTTCCGGAAATCAAGTCACTTCAATCCTGTGGATCTTGTATGCAGCCTGAGGAGTACAGGTGGGACCTCATTTGATCTGAGGCGATACGTTGATCCCGATACTGGCTTTATTTCTGAAAAGTCGATGAAGGGAAGGGAGCTGAAGGCGCTGGAGTTACCGGGACTATGGAACGGTTCAATGGCTGACTGGATCACGGTCTTTGCAGAGATTCCTGCAGCAACGTTTACACCGGTAAAAACGGTCTTTGACCTGGTAAGGCCGGCACACAGGACTGACTAAAGTATACCGGATTCCCGCAGCAGTGTCCATCCTTCAGTCCAGTCTTCCGATCCGAAAGCACCTTTATAGCTTACCTTTTCGTACCAGGAATGATCGTATGCTGCCATATCCTCAAAAATGGTATGGTCAGGAAGCAGTTTCAGGACCCCTGAGGCAATATTCAACGGATCGTCAACCTTGTTGCCCCAGGCAGTCAGTGAATCGGACAGTATGGCATTTTCAACAGTAAAGAGATCACCTGTTGTATGGTAGCAATAGATGTTCGTTTGTGTTTGGATCGTGTTGGAAAAGATATTGTTCTCAATGGTCAGAAAGCCGTTCCTGAACAATGAGTATGCATCTCCGGCCACACCAGTATTGTTGAGAGCGATTCCTGTTCCGGGATGGACGAAGATGGAGTTCTTAATAAATCCTCCGCCGTATCCATAGAAATCGATGATGGGAAAGGTAAGATTATCAGAATCTCCAATTAGTGTGATGTTATAGAGTGTGGGAAATGCATTTGGCAGCATCTGCAGCGGTTGTGAACCACCCGAACATTCCAGACCCCGGTCAGACGAATTGTTATTCACCCCTACCAGGAACTGGCATTTCCCACTGTATCCCAGGTCAAAGTCGAAAGCATCATCCCCGCAGAATGCAACAATTATGTTTTTACAGTTCACAGTTCCTCCGAAAATTTCGACGCCATCGTCTTCATTGGCAATAACCTCAACAAACTCAACAGAGGTTTTTCTGCCGACACCACCAAGCGTAAGGCCGTTGATTTCATTTCCTTCCCCGATGTTTGTCCCACCATGCCGGATGGAGACATAGCGCAGTATTCCGGAATTATCGTTCTCATCAAATCCTCCGTAGACACCACGGGGTTCACTGACAGGTATACCTTCGATCATGTCTTCACCCGAAGGAGTATTTACAGGGGCGTTTCCAAGTACAATGAGTCCTCCCCACAAACCACGGGCTTCCATGGGAATGCTACCCTGCAGATCGTCTCCCTCGACGGTAAATATGATCGGATCCGAGCTTGTTCCTTCAGCAATGATCCTTCCTCCACGGGAAACAATGAGGGCGCTGGAGAGGCTTCCTTGTCCTGTTTTC
This sequence comes from Bacteroidales bacterium, assembly GCA_018400695.1. GTDB lineage: Bacteria > Bacteroidota > Bacteroidia > Bacteroidales > M55B112. Next base: position 12,543 of record JAGYMF010000005.1, read on the forward strand.
GCCTTAATTACCGTTCCTGGTTCTATCGTGAGTGTTTGTCCGTCGTTAACAAATACAAAACCATCGATAAGATACGTATTGTTCCTGGTCCAGGTCGTTGTGCCGGTTCCGCCACCAAGGTCAGTAATAACGTTGGTCTGCTCCAGTACGTAGCTGCTTTTTCTGCAACCAGGAAAGAGGAGGATTATCAGGATAATATGAGACAAATATTTCATAATGCTTTAAAAAATAGCTTCAAGGTGAATGAAAATAACCTTTTCGGTGGCTCCATTTCCCGCATATTCGACCCAGTCCTGGTAGTCGATGGTGATATGAAGGCTGCTGAGGGGTGAATATTGGATACCGGCCACTACGGCACTGCCGTCGTTGGGTAAGTTCCATGGTATAGTAGTGTTTTCCAATAAATTGGAATAAACCTGATCATATCGTAAAAAAAACTCCCATGCCTCTGTAAATACCCAGGTGCTGTAAAGAGAATATCCAAACCTGTTTCGTCCCGGGTTGTATCTGTAATTCAGCTGATGGTTGTATTCTGCACCAGTGCGGAATTTTTCCGTGCGAAACCCTGCAAAGCCGGAAAAGGTCATTTGTGGATCCGTTACCATAAAAATGGAGTAGTAGGATCTGAGAATAATTTTATTTGACGGAAGGAAAGTAATACCCCAGCCCGCTTTGTAAGTATCATCGCGCTGTGGACTGGAATATCCTTCTCCGTTAGAGATCACCAGGTCGGTTTTTAATGTGGGACTGATTTGGTACCGCGCGCCTGCACCGATATCGGCACTGGGTCCAAAGCGGTATTCATCGAGGAAAGATCTGTATAGAAAGCGGTAACCCCAGAACTCTTCCTGTTCTTTAAATTGTACCATATCAAAAAGTCCACCCCAGGCAGTTAAATTGCCTTTTTTCCAGGTAATTCCGGCATTTTTGAAATAGGCATAACGCCTGACCCTGCTGAATTCTGAGACATCATCCGGGCTGCCCACATCAAGTTTTACCTGGGCATACAGATGCTTACTGATCTGTTTTTCATATCCGAAATAAGCCCTGGTGAGTTCAAAAGCAGTATGGTGATTGGGGGTATTTAACATGAAATTGAAATTGGAATGGATTTTTCCTGATAAAACACCAATGTATTCCGGACTGTTATCTTGCTGCTGGGCCATGGTATAGATGGACAACATGATCATTACCAGGATGTGCAGGAATTTGGATTGAAACATAACTGCTCAATTGCGGGGTTTTTGTCGATGTTTAGATATCAGCGCAAAAATAGAAGATTTGATCGGAATTGCATTAATAATCGCTGTTGAACATCCGGTTTAGAAAATTTGAATATGCAGTGAATGGTCTCCGCTAACGTAAATAGTATTATCATTTTGCAGGCGATAACGAATTGAAGATTAATATAGAAGAAGATATCAAAAACATCAAAAAAGAGGGCAGTTAATAATTTGTAATTATGAATAGTGAATTTTTATGTAAGTTTACATTTAATTATTATTGTGGTATGAATTGGAATGAGTTTAAAATTCTTCTTGTTGATGACGAGTTGGATATCCTGGAGTTTCTAAGTTATAACCTTAAAAATGAAGGATTTGAAATTCATACTGCCAGTAATGGTGCAGATGCATTAAAGCTGGCAGCAAGGATTCAGCCCCATCTTGTTTTGCTGGATGTCATGATGCCAGAGATGGATGGAATTGAGACATGTGAGGAGATCAGGAAACTTCCGAACATGGAAAATACGCTGATTGCATTTCTGACTGCCAGGGGAGAGGATTATTCACAGATCGCTGGATTTGAGGCGGGTGGAGACGATTATATCACAAAGCCAATTAAACCGAAACTGTTGATTTCCAAGATCAAGTCGCTGCTGAAAAGGTCTTCAGTTGTGAACGGAAAAGGCGGTGTAGAATCTTCCAATAAGGTTATTTCCGGAGATTTGGTTATTGATAAGGACCGGTACCTGGTTATTTTGAAGGGACGGGAGATCGTTTTTCCCCGGAAGGAATTTGAATTGATCTCTCTTTTGATATCTAAACCTGATAAGGTGTTTTCACGTGAGGAGATATTTGACAGAATATGGGGTGATAATATTGTTGTGGGTGACCGTACCATCGATGTTCATATACGAAAACTCCGGGAGAAGCTTGGTGGCGATTATATACGAACGGTTAAGGGGATTGGATATAAATATGTTAAGCCGGCTTAACCGGCTTTAGCTATTATATAATAGACTGTGCGCTTTCTTCTTACAGCTGTTTTTTCCTGGCTGATTCGATCATTGTTCTGTAAGCTTTCACAAGCTGTACAACGTGTAGGAGAAGATTCTTGGTTTCCGTCAGCATCTCAATGTAAGTCATACTTACTTTTGTTCCCTTCTGCTTTTTCTTCAGGATCTTGATCCTGTTTTTAATGATTGCATTGATCGATTCAGTAAGCATGTCCCTCTTGGCAATATATTCGTCCAGGTCTTTTGCCTGACTGCTCTTCATAAGTGAGATACTATAGTTGAAAAACTCATTCAGGGTTTCGTTGAATGCTTTTAACTCCTTGCTTTGTTCTTGGTCCAGAGCATGGTTATTATCGATGTGTTGATATGCCGGGTTAATGATGTGTATCAGCGCATTGGATACCTCTTTCAGGTGATCCACGACCTGCACATAGTTGTGACCGCTCTCTAGCTCCGTCTCCTGGAAAGATTTTAACGTGTCAGCTACACTGTCTTTGATATTTTTGATTTCTTTATTGAGTTTTTTGGACTCTTTGCGGATTGACTTGAGTTCCTTGCGGCTCTCTTTTGCAAAACTCTCATATGTAAGGAAGAGCAGCTTGGATGTTTCAATAATCGCACTTCTTACTTCATCTTCGCATACAACCATGATCTGATCTGAAGCACTTTGCCTGCTATTTTCCTTCATTTCACCGTTCTTGACCCGTTTTTTATGAAATGCATGTGTACGGATGAGAATAAATATAGATAGAATAACCAGTCCGAGGATGACGGGCAGTTTTCCGAAGAAGATGAGTGTAGCGATAAGGAAAGAGACAACAAATGCCGTAAAGGCTGTAAAAAACCAACCACCGATTACTGTCAGGACTCCTGTAATACGGTAAACAGCACTTTCCCTTCCCCAGGCGCCATCTGCCAGAGAGGTTCCCATGGCTACCATGAATGTCACATAGGTAGTGGACAGTGGCAGTTTCAGAGAGGTGCCGATAGCGATGAGGATACTTGCCACGACGAGGTTTACTGATGCCCTTACAAGGTCGAATGCAATCTTGTTTTTCTTATCTGCTTCAGAACTTTTGCTAACATCAAATCGTTTAACAGAGAAATTTTTTACCTTTTTTGGGGTTATTTTGTTGATACCATTCGATAATTCGATGGTTTTTCTAACGATAAATCTGGCCAGACTGGTGGATTCAAAACGTTCGCTTCCTTCGCCCTGGCGACTAAGGTCGATTGTTGTAGCGGTAACAGACTTCGCTTTTTTGGATAATCTTAAGGTGATCACCATGATTAACCCTGCAGCGATGAGGAAGATCAGCGGTGTATTGACCTCTTTATTCAGAGCGTTCATCATCAGGGTGTCCGGGCCTGCTCCTGAGGCCGAAAAGGCCTTAAAAGATTCGAAACCTGCCAGGGGTACACCGATAAAGTTTACGAGGTCGTTTCCAGCAAAGGCCATAGCCAGAGCAAATGTTCCTACCAGAACGGTAAACTTCAGGATGTTCAGTCGCGTAAATAGAACGAGTCCCTGAAGGATTATCGTCCACCCGGCAAAGCTGACCAGTAAAATTTTTACCGTATTGCTTTTTAGAAATCCGAGCATATCTTCATCCACCAGTGTAGAGCCTTTAGCGCCTTTGATCAGTAAAAAATAGAGTATAGCAGTGATCGCGAATCCTCCCCAGACGCCTCCCCAGTATTTATAGGTTTTCATGATATCAAAAGAGAATGCGAACCTGACTACCGCCATAATGATCAATCCCACGGTAAAGGCGATGATCACCGACAGGAATATTCCCGCAATGATCAGCATGGCACTATCGGTGTTGATAAAGGTGGACATATTGGTGAATTCGCCGTTGGAACCGATAATCTTGTATAGCGCAACTGCTACAGCTGACCCCAGCAATTCAAAAACAATTGATACTGTTGTAGAAGTTGGAAGTCCTATTGTATTGAAGAAATCGAGAAGCAGGATATCGGTCATCATAACCGCCAGGAAGACCACCATGATTTCTGCAAAAGTGAATTGTTCAGGATGGAAGATTCCTTTTCTTGCCACCTCCATCATGCCGTTTGAAAAGACGGCGCCGATAAGCACTCCTGCTGCTGCAATAGATAAAATAACAGCAAATGGAGCGGCTTTGGAACCGATTGCTGAATTCAGGAAGTTCACGGCATCATTGCTTACTCCGACGATCAGGTCAGATATTGCAAGAAGGAACAATACGATAACGATAAGAAGGTAATACGATTCCATTGGCAGAAGTTGATTTTCAATGCGTAAAAATAGAATTTATTGTCAATACAAAAGGTGTTCCAATATTAATTTAAGGTAAAGTGAATATTATTTCAGGGTGAAGTCAGCCTTGCGCTTTATGTTTAAAATAATGCTTGCTTAACAATTAATTCATTGTGCTGTTGTATTTTAGCAGACAATAAAAGATTGATTAAACATGAGCAACCGGAAAAAATCCATATTGATTGTTGATGATGAGCAAGATATACTTGAATTCTTGTCATATAATCTTAGTCGTGAAAACTATATGGTGAATACAGCCAGCAATGGAAAGAAAGCTGTTGAAATGGCGCTAAAACTGAATCCTGATCTGATTCTTTTGGATTTGATGATGCCGGAAATGGATGGTATTGAAGTGTGTCAGGAGATTAGAAAGAACAAGGAGATTGGCAGTACGCTCATTGCCATTTTATCAGCCCGGGCTGAAAGCTATTCCCAGATCGCCGGGTTTGATGCTGGTGCCGACGACTATATCGTAAAACCCATTCGTCCCAGGTTGCTGATCAGCCGGATCAATGCTTTGCTGAAGCGTGCCTCCGATAAGGTGGAGTCGGCTTTAACGCCGGATGAAGATATCCGGAATTTCGGAAATCTTCTGATCGATATTGGAAAGCACCGGGTTTTGGTTAATAACAAGGATATGATGCTTCCTAACAAAGAGTTTCGGCTCTTAACGTTGCTTACATCTGTTCCTTCAAAGGTCTTCCCGCGTGATGAGATATACCAATTCGTCTGGGGGGAGAATGTGTATGTATGTGAACGGACGATTGATGTATATATACGGAAACTGCGGGAAAAAATCGGACAAAACCGGATCAAAACCATCAAGAGTGTCGGCTATAGCTTTGAAGCCTGAAAAACATTTTCCTGTTAGAGGCTTTCAGAAAGTGTTGATCTTTATTTGTATCATAATATTTCTTACTTTTATAACACTTTGTGCTGTGGATCGGTGAATGAAGTGATTTATATTTACTACTGATCAAACATCCGATAGATATGAAAGCAATCAAGGTACTTGTAATTGTCGTTGTTGTTGTTTTGATCCTTCCACTTCTGGGGTATGCAGGCTGGCTTTTAAAAAAAGGTCAGCCACTGGAAGTTTTCGTCGTTAACAAATCAATGACAGCATTCAAGGGGAGTGAGAACCGGGCGATGAACAACATTCTCATCCGGGACAAATTTTTCACCGCTGCCAACAGGACGTATGATCTTTCAATTGATCATTATGGCTTAATCTGGAACAAGGGTGAATACAGAATCAAATTTCCCAGGCTGAATGAGCTTGAACATATGGCCGGAAAGGTTGATTTGATCTATTATGCAGATGCGTCGGGGATTATGACATCTCAAGTCAGAGATCTCAAAAAGGGTGAGCCTGACAGGGTTGAATATGGAGGGCTTAACAATTCAGATTATACCCTGATCCGCTATTTTTTTGAGATGAACAAGCCATTGGTTGCGGAATGTGCTTTTATATCACCCCCAACTGAACCCCTGGTACGTTTTAATATTGAAAAACTTACAGATATCTATTATGTTGGATGGATTGGAAAGTGTGTAAAGGACCTTGCGGATGAGGCTGACAGGGGTGTTGGTTTCGACTGGAAAGAGCGTTATACGGAATATACAGGAAACCAGTGGACTGCTCGTGGACCAGGAATTGTAATGATACATACGGAAGCGGAACGTATCCTGGTACTCAGGGAGGGGGAGGATATTAAAATTGCAGATGGATTTGTATTTTCATCAGAGGCCGGTATTGAGAATTACAACCTGCCACCAAGCGTGAATTACAATGGATGGTTTACTGTGCTACATGAGGGGAGGAATACTGTATTGTCTGAATTTCAGTTACAAGCGACAGCGAAAGGAAAAGCGCGCCTGAATGAATTTGGTATACCGGAGAAGTTTCCGGCTTTGATTTATGCCGATGATCATCATTTCTATTACCTGGCCGGGGACTTTGGAAAAAGCAGTTCTGGCGGCCTATTCCATAAAGTGCTGGTGCTGGGACCGATAAGGAATGCAATACGCAGTAAAGGCAGGAGTGCTTCAAGTTTTTATTATTCATACTACATGCCTTTAATGACAGAAATACTGGATGATGCCCGGTTGATCAGGACAGAGAAAAACCAGAACTAAGTTTGAAACATACACTCTCTATAGCCATCATTCAGCCCCAGCTTCAATGGGAACAAATCGATGCCAACCTTGATTTTTTTGATAAAAAAATTTGCTCCATAAGCAGATCGGTTGACCTTGTTATTCTTCCTGAAACCTTCACAACAGGATTCACTATGCATGTGGAGCAGTATGCTGATTCTTACGGCAGGGTGGTAGATTGGATGAAAAATATGGCACAGCGGCAGGGTATTACCGTTACAGGCAGTTGTATTATGAGGGAGGGTACGGATTATTTTAACAGGCTTTACTGGGTGTCTTCTTCCGGAGAGGTACAGCATTATGATAAAAGACATTTGTTCAGATTTGGCAGGGAGCAGGAGTTTTTTACCCCGGGAAATAGGCGCGTGATCGTTACAATTGGGGCATTCAGGATACTTTTGCAAGTGTGTTATGATCTGCGCTTTCCGGTTTTTTCTCGAAACAGGCAGGATTATGACGCCATACTTTATGTAGCGAACTGGCCTACTGCCCGAAAAAAAGCTTGGGAGATATTACTGCCAGCGAGGGCAATTGAAAACCAGGCCTTTGTGATTGGAGCGAACTGCACAGGAACAGATGGGGAAGGGGTTGAGAATTGCGGTGGATCATGTGTAATTGATCCAAAAGGCAATATAAAAACCCGGTTGAATGATCAACCGGGTATTCTTTTTTCGACAATTGATATTGAAGACTTACGTTCCTTCCGGAAGCGTTTTCCAGTCCGAAAAGACGCAGATGATTTTACCTTGCTGCTACCAGGCGATCAGTGACCGCAGTTACAGTCATGTCCTTTATCCTCACAGTTTCCGTCTTCACAACCTCCATTATTGGTGTGGACATGTCCATGTGACAGTTCTTCAGGCGTTGCATCCCTCACTTCTGTTACGGCACCGGTGAAAAAGAGATCTTCACCCGCCATGGGATGATTGAAGTCCATTTTTACAACTTCCTCCTTGATCTCCAGTATTTTTCCGTTTAGCCGGTTTCCGGAGTTATCCATCATAGGTACCATGTTTCCTACCTGTAAGATATTGTTATCAATTTGTCCATCGACTTTGAAAACTTCCAGGGGTACATCCACCACTGCATTTTCCACTGTGGGTCCGTAAGCATCTTCAGAATTCAGACCGAATTTGAACGCATCGCCACTTTTCATTCCGTCCAGATTCTCTTCAAATTTGGGCAGCATGCCACCCACTCCGAAAATGAAAGTCAGCGGATTTTCATTAGTTACCTTTTCAACGACCTCGCCGTTTTCATTGTCTTTTCTAAGTTCGTAAGTAATTGATACTACCTTGTCTTTTGTAATTTCCATAAGTATGTATTAAAATTCGTTCAAAGAAAGTAAATAAAATTGTAACACTAAAAGATACAGCGATTTCTTTCAATAAAACAGTTTATTTGCCAGGTTGTTCAGCAAGAACAGATTTGTTCTGTTTAATTCAAAAATCTGGTTACATTTGGTGAAACGGAAATTATTTCGATCATGAAAATTCTTATTACAGGAGCAAGCAGGGGTGTGGGAGCGCAACTCGCAATTCTGCTGGCCAGGGATAAACACAGGCTGTTTCTATTGGCGCGTAACCAGCGGGCCCTTATAGGTGTGTGTCAGACTTGCAATGCAATTGCAGGCGAAGAGGTGGCAATACCATTGGTGTTTGATCTGAAGGATTTGCTGGAAGATGAATGCAATTTTCTTGAGCACCTGAAGCAGTACACCACTTCGCTGGATGTTCTGGTAAATAATGCAGGTTTTTTGATGAACCGTGATTTTGAGAAAATTACAACATCCATCTCGAGGTCTGTTTTTGATGTCAATTATTTTGGTCCGGAGGCTCTTATCAGGGTTTGTTTACCAATGTTGAAAGCGTCTTCAGAGGCTTCTGTCATTAATATTACATCCATGGGGGCTGTGCAGGGGAGTGTAAAATTTCCCGGATTATCGGTCTATAGTGCAAGCAAGGGAGCCCTGGCTATCCTGACGGAATGTCTGGCAGAAGAGTTGAAAAGCGATGGGATCAGGGTAAATGCGCTGGCTTTTGGTTCGGTGCAGACAGAGATGCTGGATGAAGCATTTCCGGGTTTGAAGGCTTCATCAACAGCAGAGGAGATGGGTAGCTTTGTTAAATGGTTTGTGCTGGAAGGGTGTAAACGGTTTAATGGTAAGATGTTACCGGTTTCAGACAGCACTCCCTGATATTTTGTTCAGGTCTGAAAACAGGTCACCCGCAAGCGACAGGTCATTTTGTTATAGCTTATTGATATCGAATGCTTTAACAAAGTTTTCGGATTTGTATTCCTTTGCCTGGATATCTCCTTTTAATAGCAGTAATCCATTCATGGCCAGGGCTCGCATTTCATCTTCGCCGGGATATACAAAAACTGGAGCAATGAAAGCCACATGTTCCTTGATATAGCCAGTGAGGTCAGGATTATGTGCAATTCCTCCGGTAAGTATGATGGCATGAACCTCTCCGGAGAGTACGGCAGACATGGCACCAATCTCTTTACTGATTTGATAGGCCATAGCTTCTTGCAGAAGCCTGGCTTTCTTATCGCCTCTTCGGGCACTGATCTCCAGTTTATGGGCATCATTTGAGCCGGTATAGGCAGTCAGACCACCTTTTCCGGTGATCATTTTTTTCATATCCTCATGCTTCACCTTGTTTTTATAGCAGTAATCTACCAGGGCACCTACAGGCAGTGAACCGGATCGTTCAGGACTGAAAGGGCCGTCACCATCAAGGGCGTTGTTTACGTCGATTACACGGCCTTTTTTGTGCGCCCCGACAGATATTCCGCCACCCAGATGGGCAATAATCAAGTTCAGGTCTTCATAGTTCATACCGCATGATTGCGCATAGGTGCGCGCGGTAGCCTTTTGGTTTAATGCATGAAAGATGGAGACACGCCGGATGTCAGGATGTCCCGTGATTCTTGCAACATTATTCAGTTCATCAACAACCACCGGATCGGCAATATAGGGTTTTGCATGTGGCAGGTCTTTGCAAATATCTGCAGCGATCAGTCCTCCCAGGTTACTTGCATGCTTTCCAAGCACCCCGGTATTCAGGTCCTGGATCATCTCCTCATTAACCTCATATAAACCGGATACAATAGGCTTGATAAGTCCTCCACGTCCAATAACAATCCGTATTTTATCAAGTGGGATATCATTGTCATACACCTCCTTCAGGATCAGATTCTTTCTGAGTTCAAACTGGTCGACAACCTCCTTGAACTGGGAAAGATCTTCTGTTTCATGGCGGATCGTTTTAAGGAATAGAGAGTTGTTCCCTTTGTAGACAGCTATTTTAGTTGAAGTAGAGCCGGGATTGATGGCCAGGATGTAACTAATTTCCATAACAGTTTGTATTATCTGGATGCAGTAGCTGCGGCGAGCAGGATTGAATCAAATTTCGCCTGTTCCGAGTCAGATCGTGATGTCAGTACAATCGGCGCAGCAGCTCCAACGATCATTGAGGCCACTTTTGCTTTGGCGAAAAAAACAAGTGATTTATAGAGAACGTTTCCCACTTCGATATCCGGCATAAGCAGCAGGTCAGTATCTCCCGCCACTTCGCTCTTAATCTCTTTGTGTCGTGCACTTTCGAGGCTGATCGCGTTATCAAAAGCCAGTGGACCATCAACAATGCAGTTCCTGATCTGTCCGCGCTGGTTCATTTTGGACAGGAGGGCAGCATCCAGGGTTGCACTCATGCTTGTATTGACCTGTTCAACCGCACCAAGAACAGCTACTTTAGGTTCAGGGACATTCAGTTTATTGAATATCTCAACGGAATTGTTCAGTATAGCAATCTTTTCATCGAGGGTAGGTGCGATGTTCATCGCTACATCAGTTACGCCGATGAGTTTATGATAGGTTTCAACTTCGAACAGGGCGAAATGGGACAGCAGCTTTCCAGTGCGCAATCCATATTCTTTGTCGAGCACAGCCTTCAGCAGGATGGATGTTCCCACCTTTCCTTTCATCAACACTTCAGCCTCACCGTCGTGGATCAGTTTCACACCCAGTCTGACGGCCTTGATATTGTCTTTTTCATCATAAAAACGGAATCCTTTCAGGCTGATCTTCATAACTTCTGCAAGGCCTTCCGTCTTTTCCCTGTCGCCCACCAGAATGGGTTCGATGATTCCTTCTTCGGCAGCACGGGCTACAGCACCAATGGAATGGGCGTCCTCAGACGGTACCAGTACCAGTTTTTGTGGATTTTTTGTATCTGGCAGAAACTGCCTGAGGTCATCAAGTTTTTTTAGCATGGATCTTTGTGTTAAGAACGAATGTAAATAAACATAAAACAGGGATGAATGTGTTCCTGCCCGCCTATGATGTTAAACACATTTTTCCAGTATCTTGTATGTATCGGTTGCAATGAGCAGTTCTTCGTCGGTTTGAACTACAGCAGCAGTCACCTTCGATTCCGGTTTTGAGATGACCCGGTTCTGCCCTTTGATACCGTGGTTGGCAACCTCGTCGAACATCAGTCCAAGGTAATCCATGTTCTGGCAGATCATGCGGCGGATGTTGAAGTCGTTTTCCCCGACACCACCTGTAAAAATCAGGGCATCCAACCCGTTCATGATCGCGGAATAGGCGCCGATGAATTTTTTGATCCTGTAAGTATACATGGTGAGCGCCAGTGCTGCTTTCTCATTTCCTTCATAATAGGCCAGTTCAAGGTCACGCATATCGCTCGAAATCCCGGATACGCCCTGCATTCCACTGCTTTTATTAATCATGTTGCTGACACCCTTCAGGCTCAGGTGCTCCTTGTCTGCCAGGTACAGAAGTACACCAGGGTCGATATCACCGGTTCGGGTCCCCATCATCAGTCCGTCCACCGGGGTAAATCCCATAGAGGTATCGATCGATTTTCCATATTCTATGGCCGCCACAGAGGCTCCATTGCCCAGGTGGCATGTGATCATTTTCAGGTCACGTGTGTCTTTGCCGATCACCTTGCTGGCAGCCCTGGAGACATATTTATGGCTGGTGCCATGGTATCCATATTTACGAATCTTGTATTTTGTATAGAATTCCCTGGGGATCGCGTACATATAGGCATATTCAGGCATGGTCTGATGAAAGGAGGTGTCGAATACCGCAACCTGCGGAATACCGGGAAGGAGGTTCTCGACTGACATAATTCCTTTCAGGTTGGCAGGATTGTGCAAGGGGGCCAGTTCAATGTTATCCTCTATATCTTTGATGACTTCCTTGGTGATCAGTACACTCTCCTTGTAACGTTCTCCACCCTGTACAACTCTGTGACCCAATGCTTTGATCTCATTCACATCTTTTATCACTCCATTATCCTTGTCAGTGAGCAGCTGAAAGATTTTGTTGATAGCCACAGTATGGTCCGGGATTCCCATCTCTTCCCGGATCTTTTCCTTTCCGGCAGGTTTATACTGTACGATGGCATCATTGAATCCAATTCGTTCAACAATCCCTTTGGCTATCACACTCGATTCATCATTCATTTCAAATAGCTGGTATTTGACAGAGGATGAGCCACAATTTAAAACTAGTATTAGCATATTATTGGGTATATCAGGTTAAAATTATTTTTTCATTCCAATTGCCTGGTTGGCTGTAATGGCTACCAGGTTCACAATGTCACTCACGGAACAGCCTCTTGACAAGTCATTGATCGGAGCAGCCATACCCTGAAGAATTGGACCAATAGCCTCTGCATGTGCCAGTCGCTGCACAAGTTTATAGGCAATATTTCCTGAGTTAAGGTCAGGAAATATGAGTACATTGGCCGTTCCGGCGATGGGACTGCCTGGGGCTTTGCTCTCACCGATCTCTTTGATCAGTGCTGCATCGATCTGCATCTCGCCATCGATCATCAAGCTTGGATCCATCTCTTTTGCCTTTTTAGTGGCATTGATCACCTTATCAACCATGGGATGGTTTGCACTTCCCCTGGTTGAAAAACTGCACATGGCAATCCTGGGTTCAAAGCCCAGCAGATGGCGAACAGTAGCGCCAGTTGCTACAGCGATCTCTGCCAGTTCGTTCTCGGTGGGGTCGGGGTGAACGGCTCCGTCAGCAAAAACCAGGATCCCATTTTCACCAAACTCTTCGTCCTGCAGAATCATGATAAAGGCTCCTGATACCACACTGATACCAGGCATTGTTTTAACGATCTGAAAGGCAGGCCTCAAGACATCACCCGTGGCATTTCGTGCCCCTGCCACTTCACCATCAGCATCACCGGCCTTGATCATCAGAACCCCAAGGTATAGAGGGTCTTTTACCAATTCCAGTGCCTTTTCCCGGGTAAGCCCTTTCTGCTTTCTGATCTCGTAAAGCATGTCAGCATACGCCTCCATTTTTGGATGATTAACGGGATCAATAATAGTGGCATTCTGAATGTTGTTCAGCCCGTATTTTTCAACAAGTATATTGATTTCAGCAGGATTACCCAGCAGGATTACTTTTGCCAGCTTTTCTCTAATGATCTGGTCAGCCGCCAGGATGGTTCTCTCTTCATCACCTTCCGGTAACACGATACGTTGACATTCCCGGGATGCTTTTACACAAATTTGTTTTAGTAAATTCATTGATTATCAGTTGTTTAAATATGATTAATAGGAATATCAAAAATAGACATTTAAATTGAAGAACCATAAATAAACTTCATGATGTAAATCATGTTTTTTTATTTTATCCGGAAACCGGATGGTACCATCGGTGAAAATACTGATTTCAGGAAGTAAATATTCTTCTATCTTTGCTATTTTCTGACCAAAATAATAAGATGACCCCGTCCACCATTGAAGCGACAATGATCAATGAATCTCTCAGCGAACTTCTTTTGAAGAAGCTTGATGGCCTGGCTTTGGAGCTGGACGGAGACCTTTTTTCAGATCGGGCCACCCGTCTGATGTATGCTACTGATGCCTCGGCATACCGTGAACTTCCATTGGCTGTATGTCGTCCCAGGCATGAAGCGGATATCATCAGGTTGACCAGCTTTGCCAGACAGAACAAGATTACACTGATTCCAAGGGCTGCGGGTACTTCTCTGGCCGGACAGGTTGTTGGCAGGGGGATTATCGCTGATATTTCCCGTTACATGACCAGTATATCTGCGTTCAATAAGAAAGAGCGGTGGGTGAGGGTTGAGCCGGGTGTGATACCGGAGGAACTGAATAAAGAGATCAGGTCATCCGGACTCTTTTTCAGTCCGGAAACATCGACATCAAACCGATGCATGATCGGAGGCATGATTGGCAACAATAGCAGCGGTCTGCATTCTGTTGTTTACGGGACTACCAGGGAACACCTTTTGTCAGTAAGGATGGTGTTGTCGGATGGATCTGTGGCTGAATTCGGTGACCTGAACAGGGAGGGATTTGATGAAAAATGCCGGCTTGAAAATCTGGAGGGACGCATTTACAGAAATATCAGGGATATCCTGGAGGATCAGGTGAATGTTGATGCGATCCGGGCTGAGTTCCCCGACCCGGGGGTGATCAGACGAAATACAGGTTATGCCCTCGACGAACTCGCTGCATCAGTAATTTTTTCGGGAGAGGATAGCCGCTATGATGCATTCAACTTTTGTAAACTGATTGCAGGATCAGAGGGAACCCTGGGCATTATCACTGAGGCTACATTGCATCTCGATCCCTTGCCACCACCTGAAAAGGCGTTGATCCCCATTCATGTAAATTCAGTATTGGATGCGATCAGGGGGAACCTTATCGCACTAAAATATGCACCTGTTGCCGTTGAACTGATGGACCAGACCATTCTTGACCTTACAGAGGACAATATTACCCAGCGCAGGAACAGGTTTTTTGTGAAGGGACATCCGGGAGCTATTCTAATTGTTGAACTGGCAGCTGAAAAGATGAAGGATATCCTGCATACTGCTGCTGCCATAGAGACGGAATTCAGAAACGCAGGACTGGGGTACCATTTTCCGGTTCTGACCGGAGATGAGATCCCCCGTGTATGGTCACTACGAAAAGCAGGATTGGGTGTATTGTCCAAAATGAAGGGTGATGCAAAGCCAGTTTCGGTGATTGAAGACACAAGTGTATTGCCTTCAAAATTAGAGGGATATATATCTGAATTTAATCTTTTACTTCAAAAGCATGACTTGGGTTGTGTTTACCATGCCCACATCTCGGTTGGAGAGCTTCATTTACGGCCTATTCTGGATCTGAAAAAGGAAGACGATGTGGATCTGTTTCACACCATTGCCAGGGAGACAGCATTGCTGGTAAAGAAGTATAGGGGATCGCTCAGTGGAGAGCATGGAGATGGAAGATTGAGGGGGGAGTTCATACCCCTGATGATTGGGGAGCGAAATTTTGCGTTGTTGCGCAGTGTCAAAAACACATGGGATCCTGATGGGGTGTTTAACCATGGTAAGATCATAGATTCACCTCCGATGAATACCTTTCTTAGGTTTACACCTGGTCAGTTTACACCGCATCCGGAGACGATTTTTGATTTCAGTGATGATGGAGGGATCATCAGGCATATTGAACAATGTAATGGTTCAGGGGATTGCAGGAAGACAGCAAAAATGGGAGGGACGATGTGTCCCAGTTATATGGCCAGCAGGGAAGAGTGGACAACTACACGGGCACGTGCCAACATTCTTCGCGAGTTTATTGGTACAAAAGGGCTGAAAAACGAATTTGATCACAAGGAGGTTTATGATATCCTGGATCTTTGCCTCTCCTGCAAAGCTTGTAAATCTGAATGTCCATCCAGCATTGACATGGCAAAACTTAAGGGCGAATTCCTTCAGCACTGGTATGATGTTCATGGTATTCCATTCAGAACGAGGATAATTGCCTACATCACCTCGGTCAATAAGGTGGGTTCTCTGGTCCCGGGATTATTCAATTTCTTTGCAACAAACAGGTTATTTTCCACTTTGCTGAAAAGGATACTGGGATTTGCAGCAGAGCGTAGTATTCCTACCCTGGAGCCAGTTACGGTATGGAAATGGTCAGGGAAGAATCTTCAACAACTAAATGATCGTTTGCCAGTGACAGCACCGGAGGTGAATTACTTTATTGATGAGTTTACAAACTATAATGACTCCCACATAGGTATTACAACAATTAAACTGCTTAACAGGTTAGGGATCAGAGTCTATGTAAGCAAGTCAGGTCCCAGCGGACGTACATTTCTGTCAAAAGGACTGTTGAGGACTGCACGGAAATATGCCCGTGAAAATGTGCTGCTATACCGTGGATTGGTGAATGAGGAACGTCCACTGATTGGTACAGAACCTTCTGCTATACTCAGTTTTCGTGATGAGTATCCTGAACTGGTTGGTGATGTGTTGAAAAAAGATGCCAGGGAGCTTGCAGACAATGCATTGATGATTGAAGAATATCTTGTACGATTGCTGAATATGGGGCAGATAGATCAACATATTTTTACCACAGCATCAAAAACTATCAGGCTGCATGGGCATTGTCAGCAAAAAGCTGTTGCCAGCACATCGGATACCCTGCGCATACTTTCAATTCCTGAGAACTATTCAGTTACAGAGATTCCATCAGGCTGCTGCGGCATGGCCGGGTCTTTTGGTTATGAGAAAGAGCATTACGAATTGTCTGTGAAAGTTGGTGAGTTGGTTCTCTTTCCTGAAATCAGGAAGGCAGCAAAAGATACGATAATTGCCGTCCCGGGAACAAGCTGCAGGCACCAGATCAGGGATGGAACCTCTGTCGAGGGAAAACACCCCGTGGAGGTACTGTATGAGGCGTTAAGGGATAATGAATGTTGAAAATTGGTTGATGCAGCACGTATTTTTTGAGCACCTTGAATTTGATTGTTGTTATTTATATGTTTAGAAGACAGGATATAAAGGAACATGATTCACAAATTGCTACGGAATGAGCCTATTAAATAAGATTAAAGTACTCCCGCTTTGGGTGAAGATTTTTATAGGAATGGGGTTGGGAATCCTGTTCGGACTGATCGCCGTTTGGACCTCATTGGAACAGTTAACGGTCGACTGGATTAAGCCCTGGGGCAATATCTTTCTGAAACTATTAAAGCTTATCGCTGTACCCCTTATCTTTGTATCTCTTGTGAAGGGGATTTCCAGTCTGTCCAATATCTCAAAACTCTCCAGGATCGGACTTAAAACAATTATTATTTACCTGATTACTACATTGATTGCAACAACTGTCGGACTTGGGCTTGTAAATCTGATTAAGCCTGGCAATGTATTTCCCGAAGAGCGCCAGGAGGAATACAGGGAGCGTTTCTTAGACGATATTAGTGATAAACAGTTTTTTGCTGATGAAATGCAGGAGCAGTCTCCTCTGCACTTCTTTGAGGAAATGATCCCGGAAAATATTGTATTTGCTGCAGGCGACAATTCCAAGATGTTGCAAATTATCTTCTTTGCGATCCTTTTTTCTATAGCGATGGTATTGGTACCTGAAAACAGTGTCAGGGTGGTGAAAAACTTTTTTGATGGTCTGAATGATATTATCCTGAAAATCATCGATCTGATCATGCGGTTTGCCCCTGTTGGTGTTTTTGCACTGATGGCAGGTCTGGTTGTCGATTTTTCTGGCGATTCGGAGCTTTTTTCTGCACTCGGTATGTATATGCTTACTGCGGTTCTGGGATTATTGTTATTGATTACAATCTTTTACCCTACGCTGATCAGGCTTTTTACGGGGATACGATGGAGAGATTTTTACAAAGGAATCCTGCCGGCACAGCTGGTGGCATTTTCGACAAGCTCAAGTGCAGCAACCCTGCCGGTAACCCTGAAGCAGGTTATCAACGAATTTAAGGTGCCTAAAACAATCGCCAACTTTGTCCTCCCGGTAGGGGTTACGATCAATATGGACGGAACATCCTGTTACCAGGCAGTTGCTGCTGTTTTCATTGCCCAGGTATTTGGAATGGACCTCACGGTAAGTCAGCAGCTTTCGATCGTCCTGCTGGCTACTGTTGCATCTATCGGATCTCCAGGCGTACCCGGTGGTAGTATTGTAATGCTGATTATCGTGCTGACATCAGTGGGGATTCCTGTTGAAGGACTGGCACTTATTCTGGGCGTCGACAGACCCATCGATATGCTGAGGACTGTAGTAAATATAACGGGTGACGCTACTGTTGCTTCGATAGTGGCTAAATCAGAAGGTGACCTGGGATATGAAGCTTGAAAATAATCGAAATTTTCCAGTTCAATTTTATCGGTTGACAAAAGAAAAATCGTGTAACTTCATGTAAATATGAAGTTTATAAGAGATTCAACAGATGATGAACCTTCTGAGAACGGAATATTTGGTTGCAGTTTGTCATCTCCCCGTGAAAATTCAGGTTCTGTAGCACTGATAATTCTGTTCATAACAGGGTAGGGCATATCTGTTACACTTCAACCCTTAAAGTGGAAGACATCCGTTCCCCGTGTCTTCTACTTCGTAAATTGTCTTCCCGATTTACAGGTTTGCTCAGTTCAGGCCTGATGTTCATATATTACTTTTAAAACTTTGTCTGTTTCCCAACTGCGAATTTAAACACCAAAACATTATATACATTACATATGTACACTAAATAAATACAAAAGTTAATATTAATCTGAAAAAATACATTTGTGAACCTATAGTAATTACAAAATTTAAGGAAAGTTACACACATGTATACATTTGTGGCATCAATAGGTGATTACAATTGTAATCGATTAAAACTACTTTACAAATCAAAAGTGTATACGCATAAAGAACTATAAAACAAGTATATACATCACTTATATAAAGTAAAATACAGTTAATTTTAAGAATATATTGGACAATTCAGCTTTCATACTGTAAATACATCAAATTACAACACTTAATATCAGTTACTTAATACGTTCTACTTAAATTGTCACTTTACTTAAGTTCAATATTGATGTATTTAAGCGTATCAGGCGCATGATAAAGGGTGCATATTCTTAATGAATAAAATGATTTCGTTAATATTATGGAAATAGATTAATTTTGGTTTAGCCGGTTAATGTCTGTTCAGCATGATTGTCCTGGAATCTACAGATTTTAAGCACAATCGAAATAAAATGACATAAGTAAACAATGAATTACAATTGTGACATTCCATATTATTACATAAGTAAACATTATAATGATTACATTTGTAATAAATAATTTTCTGTTATGGAAGATCGATTATTGAAGTTGCTTGACACCGAACAGTTATCTTCATCCAAATTTGCTGATGTCATAGGGGTTCAGCGTTCCAGTATTTCACACATCCTCTCCGGAAGGAACAAGCCCAGTTTTGATTTTTTACAGAAAATTTTAAGGGCTTTTCCAATGTTGAATGCTGATTGGTTGATCCTTGGTGAGGGAAATATGTATGAAGGGGAGCCCGGACCTCTCAGCGGCAGCCTTTTTGATCAGCCACTTACTTCTACAGACCAAAATAAGCAGGGAATAACTGATTCGGAGTTATCCTCTGCAGCTGCTACTGCGTCTGATTCCAAGACTGAATTTGATCCCATATCAGATTCTGTTACTGAATCCGGGCATGAAGCAGATACCCTGGTACAAGATGTAATACAGGGTGTTTCCCGTGCCGGGACTTCTCCCTCTCCAGAAAGGGGGGCAGGAAGAGGTGGAAAGAGCGTTTCCCGGATTATTCTTTTGTATGATGACAGTACCTTTGATGCGTATGATCCTGGCTGATTTCATTATTTATTTTTCATTCACACACAATTGCACTTCTGCGTACGGGGCTGGTTGCTGAATTCTTTTATCTTTGCTCAAAAAATCAGATGTACAGGTATTTCATCAGGCCAATCTTATTTCTGTTGTCACCGGAAGTAATCCACCACTTGCTAACCTCCGGTGTGCGATTTTTATTTCGCTTACCTGGAGTGACAGCACTGATAAGATCTGTTTACACGGTTAAAGATCCACAGCTTACCACAAACTTCCTGGGTATTGAATTCAATAATCCTGTAGGTCTGGCGGCTGGATTTGACAAGAACGGTGAGGTTTATAATGAGTTTTCTGATTTTGGGTTTTCGCATATCGAGGTAGGTACCGTCACTCCGAAAGGGCAACCTGGCAATCCCAAACCCCGAAGTTTTCGTATACCAGCTGATAAAGGGTTGATCAACCGTATGGGCTTTAATAACCACGGTGTGGATGCACTTTTGGGAAGGCTGGAGCAGCAGCGCCGCAAGGGATTGATCATTGGTGGAAATATTGGTAAGAACACCCACACTCCCAATGAAAAGGCTGTAGAGGATTATGAAAACTGTTTTACTACGCTTTACGGGTATGTGGATTATTTCGTAGTCAACGTTAGCTGTCCAAACATCACCAATATGCAAGCTTTGCAGGATCAGGATGCCTTAGATGCGATTCTGGGCCGTTTAGCGGACGTTAGAGCGCGTAAAAGCGAATATACACCCATTCTCCTCAAAATTTCACCGGATCTGAACAGGAGCCAGATAGACACCTCTCTTGAGATGGTTGAAAAATATGGGATTGATGGTGTTGTTGCGAGCAATACGACAATTCGTCGCGACGGACTAGTTACATCAGATGCGAAGATTGATGCCATTGGCAACGGAGGAATGAGTGGTGCCCCAGTTACTTCTCGGAGCCTGGAGGTGGTCAGGTATATTGCTGAAAAAACTGGCGGTAAGACGCCTTTAATTGGTGTAGGCGGAATCATGACTGTAGATGATGCACTGAACATGCTGGATGCCGGAGCCACGCTGATACAGGTTTATACTGGATTTATTTACAACGGTCCGGGCTTTGTAAAAAGGATCAATAAAGCGATTCTGAAACGCAAAAAAAACAGTTTCAGAGAAACAAATACTTTATCTGTATAATTGGAAAATTTCAGGGTCATTTCTTCAGCATAAAACAGATCAGTATAGTTATTGATATCCTATCTTTCCCCATGATATCCGTGATAATAAAAAATCTGATCGATATACAGCTATTGCTTTTCCTGTCAAGAGACATGAATTTGTAGTGCTTTTATGTACTCTGTAAACGATTCATTATCTTGCTGAAAATATCCCCCAAGTATCGCAGTAAGTAAACTTAAGCTTGATGTAAAGAGTTTTAACAAACTTAACAACTGTAAATTATAGTAAATTATTTTGATGAAGGACGGACTTTTTTATTTCTCATTGATCGACCCGCTGCTGAAAAAGCTGCACACCAGGGTAGCTGCGGAGATTCCGGAAGGAGCCAGTGTGATTGATATTGCCTGCGGGAATGGCACGTTGCCCATGAAATATGCGGAGAAGGCTTCCCGGGTTACCGCGATTGATCTTTCTGCAGGCAAACTCGAATTTGCCCGTCAGATGGCTGCCAGGCGAAAGATTGCGAACATCACCTTCATCGAAATGGATGCCACCGACCTTTCCCGCTTCCCGGATGGGGAATTTGACATTGCCACGGTCTCCATGGCCATACACCAGTTCAGGACCGAAACCGGGATGGAATTGCTGAAAGCGCTTCAGCGCATTGCAAACAAGGTATTGATTGCCGATTACCATCATCCACTGCCCGGGGGATTTTCCGGGGGCACGACCCGGCTCATAGAATGGATGGCAGGGCAGGAGCACAACAGCTGCTTCCGTGCCTACCTGGCCAACGGGGGACTGCCCGGGATAATGGAGGTGGTCTTTCCGGATGACCCGGTAACCATTCAGCAGGCAGGCAGCGTCTTTACCCTTGCAACAATCAGATAGCTAAAGCATTCGGTTAATCCCCGTTCCCTATTTTCCGGAGCCTGATCATCTTCGTACTGATTACCTTACTGACCTGTACTGTAATCTTGTACATTACAGGTACGAGTACCAGTGTAAGGAAGGTGGCAAAGGTAAGGCCGAAGATGATGGTCCATGAGATGGGACCCCAGAAGATCACTGTGTCACCACCGAAATAGATATTGGGTTTCAGGTCATTCAACAATCCGGCAAAATCAATATTCAGACCTATGGCCAGCGGGATCAGTCCCAGGATGGTCGTGATGGCTGTGAGCAGCACAGGCCGGAGCCGGGTCCTTCCTCCTTCGATGATTGTCTCCGTGGCATGACTCACTGGCAGGAATTCGTTTTCCCCCAATCCGAGCTCTTCACGTTTTTGCTTTTTCAGCAACTCAATATAATCGATCAGCACAATGGCATTGTTCACGACGATGCCGGCTAGGGAGACAATCCCAATGCCCGTCATCACTACGATAAAGTCCATCCTGAAGGTGGCGATGCCCATAAATACGCCGATCGTACTGAAGAGTACGCTTAACAATATGATCGCCGGTTTGATGACAGAGTTGAATTGTGTTACAAGAATTAGCAGGATAACAGATAATGCAATCAGCAGTGCACGCATAAGGAAAGCCATGGAATCCCTTTGAGCCTCTTGTTCACCACCGAATTCATAGGTGTATCCTTCAGGAAAATCAAAGCTTTCAAGTACAACTGCCAGCTGCTGGTTGATCCTGTTGGCATTGAACCCTTCGATCACATTAGAGGAGAGGGTAATCACCCTCTTCATGTCTTTTCTTTTTACTGATCCGTAAGTACTTCTGTATTCAATATCTGCCAGTGCAGAGAGGGGGATTCTGATCGTCTGACCATTGTCGACGTAAGAGATGCCAATGTTCAACAGGGAAGAGGCATTGTACCTGTATTCTTCGCTGAGACGCATATTGATGGGGTATTCGTCCTCACCAACCTTAAAATCAGATATTTCCCGTCCGAAAAGCGCTGTCCGCAATGTATTAGCCACCTGTTGGGTCGACAATCCATATCTTCTTACTTTATCCCTGTCCAACCGCACAAGCAATTCCGGCTTTCCGATGGTCAGGTCCATACTAAGTCCCTCCATACCCCTGATACCGGACCTGTCGATCTGCATTAATACACTGTCCGTTATTATCAGAAGCTCATCGAACTTATTTCCGCTGATCTCTATACTGACAGGGTCTCCTGCGGGTGGACCGTTCTGGTCTTTTTCAATTGAGAGCGCTATTCCAGGATAATGGTTTAGTAGCTGGTCTGTCAACTCACGCAGTATTTTTGATGTTTTAATTCCTTCGCGGTACTCATAATCGACAAAAGAGACGGTCGTCAGCGCTTCATTGGGCCTGTTACCGGCTTCAGACTGATCGCTGCTGACACCCACCGTGGTTAATACTGATTTTACAATTGGACGGTAGGGTTCAATAATGTTTGCTATATCCTTCTCCAACGTTTTCATAAATTCATTGGTGGCTGTTACATCAGTTCCAATGGGCATCTCTGCAATGATATTGATATAGGATGGTTCGTTTTCGGGAAAAAAGCTCACATTTACATCCCTTGCCTGGAAAAAGAAAACGGCAAAGATGAGCAGGAAGAATGTCCCCATAAAGAAGAACACCGTATTGTACCTGTGCAACGCAAACTTGAGCGTACGTGTATAGATTTCATCAAGCCATGACAGAAAGACATCCTGAAACCATGCCTCTGCTTTACGGAAAAGCAGTGCGTTCAGCAGGCCGATGATACCGAAAATGATGGCCAGGGTTCCTGGTGCATTCCACCCGGCCAGGTGAAACAGTAATCCTGCAGCGATGAGCGAAACTGCAATAATCAGCCCACGTTTAATATTGGGCATGTTGTTTTTACGGTCGGGTCCCAGTTTGATAAAGGTGGCTGAAAATACGGGGATGATCACCAATGCAACAAAGAGAGACGACACAAGCACGATGATCAGTGTGATCGGCAGCCCCTTCATGAATTCACCTGTTATACCGCCCCAAAATGCCAGGGGCACAAAGGCTGCCAGGGTGGTGGCTGTAGATGTGATGATAGGATAAGATATCTCACCAACCGCTCTTTTTGCAGCTTCAAATGGGGGAAAGCCACGGTCTACATAACGGTAGATATTTTCCACTACCACAATGGCATTATCAACGAGAAGTCCCAGTGCCAGGATCAACGAAAACAGGACAATCAGGTTGATTTTGAAGCCCAATAGGTTCAGCACGATAAATGAGAGAAACATGGACATTGGGATAGCGAGTCCTACAAAAAGGGCATTGCGTGTTCCAAGAAAATAGAACAACACCAGGATCACGAAGATCACTCCCAGAACCATGCTGTTTTCAAGGTTACCCAGCTGCATTCGGATCGTCTCCGACTGATCATTGGTCAGGGTAACTGTCATCTCTGCAGGGATCACATTGCTCCGCTTCGCTTCGTCCAGGATCGCGAAGATCTTGTCCGTTGCTTCCAATAGGTTTTCACCCCCCTTTTTGATGACCTGTACACTCACCACCGGCTGGTTGTCAAGACGCGTGAACGTTTTGGGTTCTTCATAGCCATCGGTAACACGGGCAACATTCTTCAGGAAAACCACATTATCGTCCTCCCTGCTTATGATGATATTTTCCAGTTCGCTGATATTTTTAAATTCCCCAATGGTACGTACCGAACGGCGTGTGTTTCCGAGCCTGATCTCACCCCCGGAGACGGAAACGTTCTCCTGGGATATTGCAAATTCTATATCGTCAAAAGAGAGCGCATAGGATTCCAGTTTCAACAGATCAACATCAATTCTGATCTCCCGCTCATCAATACCGCGTATTTCCACTTTTGAGATCTCGCTTACCGATTCGATCAAATCTTCCAGTCTTTCTGCATAATCCTTGAGCTCTTCCACACTGTAGTCACCCGACAGGTTAATGTTAATAATCGGAAATTCGGAGAAATCGATGTCCTGCACCAGGGGATCGAACAAAAGGTCGGCAGGCAATTCACTCTTTGCTTTGTCTACCGCGTCCTTCACATCCTGCAGGGCGATTTTGATCTCTACATCGGTATTAAACTCGGCAAAAATCATAGAGGCATCCTGCGCCGATGTGGAACGGACCTCCTTGATACCCGTTACTGACTCCAGTTCCTTTTCTATCGGACGGGTAATGAGGTTTTCAATATCCAGGGGCGGATTGCCCGGATAGCTTGTTTGTATGAGTACGGTGGGGAGTACAATATCGGGGAACAACTCTTTTGGAAGGTTCCTGTAGGAGAAAATCCCGAAGAATATGATGATGGCAGTGAGCAGGAAAATGGTGTTCCTGTTTTTCAGCGCTGCTGTGGTTATCCTGAACTCTCTGAATGCTTTATTGTTCATGCTTCTGTTTGATTTGATGTGTTTTCCGGCAGAATGTCGGGGGGAGAGGCTGAAGGTGATCAGTTCAGGATAGTGACAGGTTCACCGTCTGTAACCATGTTATACCCCTCAACAATTACCTTGTCTCCTTCGCTGATCCCTTTTGTAATCTCAGTGATGTCCTGAACGGTTTTTCCCGTTTCTACGTATATTTTTTCAGCAAACCAGGAAGATCCTTTCTCCATTGCCCGAAAAAGAAAAGTGCCTTTGAAGTCATCTTTCAGAACGATGG